>CACXEN010000104.1 GCA_902766675.1 uncultured Erysipelotrichaceae bacterium | reverse complement strand
TATATGTGATTTCTTCCATAAGCCATCATTGAGAAACGATAGTATGAATGATATAATTACACATATATTATGGAGGTCAGAAGTATATGGCATTCGAAAAACTAAAAAACTTTATTGCTCCTGTAGATGAAGACTACGAAGTAGATGAAGGAGAAGAATTGCATTTCACAGAAAGTGACGTAAAACCAGTTAGTGCATATGAAGCACCTAAAGCAACAGTAAAGAATATTCCTACTGATGCACAAATGGTTCTATTTGAACCAAGAAGTTTTGAAGAGGCAGAGGATATCGCTCGTCATTTAAAACAAAGAAGAGCATCTGTAGTGAATCTACATAGACTACAACGTGATTATGCACAACGCACAATTGATTTCTTAACAGGTGTTGTATTTGCTTTAGATGGCACAATCCAAAAGATTGGACATAATGTCATTCTATGTACACCTAAGAGCGTTAGCGTTGCAGGTGATATTTCTCTAGAAAGTGACGACTAAGTTTAATGGATGAATCTCTAAAAGCACATTTATGTGACTTAGAGGAAAAAAGTAAATTATGGCATAAATCTTTAGCATCTCGTTTTCTAAATGAAGAAGAATTAGCAGAGGTTAAGAAACTTTTCGCTTCTTCATGTGTTAGATATGATGGGGGCTATGAAAATGCAAGAAAGAAAAAGGTCATTTTCCTTCGTGATGAGGAAGATGACTTTTCTGATATTGTTTGCCTAAAAGCGAAAATAGACCAACGATTTAGAAAGATTGGACATCGAGATATTCTTGGTGCATTGATGAATTTACAAATTGATCGAGGTAGCTTTGGAGATTTTTGGGTTGAGGATGATACGATTTATTTATATACAAGTATAGGTATGGATACATTTTTGATCGATCATCTAACAAGAATCAATCAATTATCTATTCAATTTGAGAAAAGTGATATTCATCCTGTGCAAGAATTTCATTATGAAGTACAAGAATATGTTTTACCATCGCTTCGTTATGACGCAATTATCGCAAAATTAGCCCGCTGTAGTAGGCAAGATGCACATGATATGATAAGTAAAGGATTGGTCATGATTGACTATGTCTTGCTTGAAGACAATAGTGATTTGTGCAATAATAACGTTACGATTTCTATTCGTGGTATCGGTAGATTCTTTTTTGATGGAATTGTAAGAGAAACACGTAGTGGAAACGTTGTAGGAAGATTTCTAAAGAGTATTTGAAGGAGGAAAGGATGGCAGCTCAAAAACCGACATTTCGTGTCATGAAAAATGGATATGATCGATTTGCAGTAGATGATGCTGTTGAACAGTACACCTTACAAATCGAACAGCTGGAAAGAAAGTTAGTTCTCTATCAACAACAATTGATGGAAACAACAGGCCAGTTAGAAGGAATCAAAGACCAATATAGAGAATTACTTCGTACAGAAGACTCAAGAAAACAAACAGCGGATGATATTGCAAGGCTTTCATTAAGAGAAGCAAACGATATTATCAATTCCGCAAATCAAAATGCGGATCTGATTATTCGCGAAGCTCTTGCTTCAGCAAGAGGTATCCTTGAGGATTTGGCAGCACTGTATAATGAAGCAGGTGTTGTAAAAACTGACGCTAAAGAAAAGTTAGAAAAATTATTAAAAGATTTAGAAGAATTCAATATGCCTGATATGCCTGATTTAAAATGGCTACAGGATGCAGAAGATAGAATGCGTTGATCAAGACGCGCTGACATAGAATAAAACAAAGAGAGCTTGTGGTTGGTGTAAACAAGCATGCGTTCTATGAAGGACATCACTTGTGAGCAATCGTAACCCTTGCGTTAAAAGGGACAATGAGTGCACGAAAGTGAACTAAGGTGGTACCGCGTTAATGACGTCCTTAGAATTAAGGGCGTTTTATTTTTGAAAAAGGAGTGAGAGTATGGACTACAAAGACACACTAAACATGCCAAAGACTGAATTTGAAATGAGAGGTAATTTGGCAAAGAAAGAACCAGGTATTTTAGAGGCTTGGGAAAAGAATGATCATTATAATGCAATTTTAAAAGAACATGAGGGACAAGAACCATTTATTCTACATGATGGTCCACCTTATGCGAATGGTAATCTACATGCTGGTACAGCAATGAACCGTATCATCAAGGATTTTATTGTACGTACACATGCAATGAGTGATTATTACACACCATTTTTCCCAGGATGGGATACACATGGTTTACCAATTGAAAATGCAATTCAAAAACTTGGTGTAGATCGTAAAAGTGTATCTGCGAAAGAGTTTAGAGAAAAATGTGAAGAGTACGCAAGAGGACAAATTAAAACCCAAATGGCAACGGAAAAAAGATTGGGTCAGATTGCGGACTATGAACATCCATACATCACTTTGAATAAAGAATTTGAAGCTCGCCAAATTCGATCTTTTGCGAAGATGGCATTAAATGGCATGATCTTCCAAGGCTTAAAACCTATTCACTGGTCTCCATATCAAGAAACAGCTATTGCGGATAGTGAGATCGTTTATTTTGATAGAAAAGATCCAACAATCTATGTCACATTTGATGTAAAAGATGGTAAAGGAATTCTAAGCAATGAAGATAAGTTTGTGATTTGGACAACAACACCATGGACACTTCCTGCAAACGTTGCCATCACATTACATCCAGAATTTGAATATGCATTAGTAAAAACAGAAAAGGGAAATCTATTATTCCTAGCTTCTATGAAAGATGCATTGTTAGAAAAATTTGAATTGTCTGGTGAAGTATTAAAGACATTTAAAGGAAAAGAATTAGAAGGTATTACTTGTACACATTGTTTATATCCAGAAAAAGAAAGTGTCATTGTCTTAGCGGATTATGTTACAGATGAAGATGGTAC
>CACXEN010000103.1 GCA_902766675.1 uncultured Erysipelotrichaceae bacterium | reverse complement strand
GCTCCCTGCATATCTTCAACGGATCCGGGCTCAAACTCTCTCAGGATATCTTCTGCTATTTTCACGGCTGCTGGATTACGTTTTATTCTTGCCATTTCTGTCATTCCTTTTTCCTCCTTAGAATACCATGTAAACAAAAATAATCTGCGTAATGTCAGCTGAGCCGTACGCTCTCAACTAACTTACACAGATTAATTTACACTCTCGCATGTATCTTAATTAGATACATGCTATTTTCATTAATTCTTCTTTCTATTTAAGAGAATCTTTACACCACGTTTTGCGATGTTAGGTAGAATTGCTTTTAGCTTACCATTTTCAGCTGTGTACATTTTGGAGGCGTTTGGCATATCTCTTGATAGAGAGATTGCGTCAAATTCACATCTGGTAGTACATAAGCCACAACCGATACAACGATTGACATCTACGAAGGAAGCACCACATTTCAAACAACGTTCTGCTTCTTTTTTTACTTGTTCTTCAGTTAATGCTAGATGTAAGTCTTCATAAGTATGAATTGCGTCACCACTCTTCATACCTGGTACTTGTCTATCGGCATTATCATAAGATTCTAAGTAGATATCATCACGATCGAATTCTTTGAATTCCCTTAAATCTCTTCCGATTGTTAGACTTTGTCCATAATGCACATAGCGGTTAATACTTACAAATCCTTCACGACCATCGGCGATAGCATCAATAGCGAATTTTGCGCCACCATAGATATCACCACCAGCGAAGATATCATCTTCACTTGTTTGGTATGTTGTAGGATCAGCAATAACTGTACCATTTGGTCTTGTTTCTAATTTTGTACCATCTAATAGATTGCCCCATACTGCTGATTGGCCAATGGATAATAGTACATGATCACATGGAACAGTTTTTAATTCATTTTCATCATAGATAGGATTAAACTTACCATCTTTATCATATACTTGTGTACATTGTTTCATCACGATGCCACAAACTTTTCCATTTTCTACTAAGACTTCTTTTGGACCCCAACAATTCTTAATAACAATTCCTTCTTCTTTGGCCTCTGTTATTTCATCTTTTGCGGCAGGCATTTCATCTGGTCCTTCTAAGCAATACATTTCAACTTCTGTTGCACCAGCTCTAAATGCAGTTCTAGCAACATCGATTGCTACATTACCACCACCGATAACAACAGTTTTACCACTTAGAATATGAGGATTCATTTCTTTGTTTGCTTCTCTTAGGAAGTCTACACCACTTACAGCATATTCTTCATTTGGAATATTTGCTTTTCTTCCAGCTTGTAAACCAATTGCGAGATAGAATGCTTTATATCCTTCATCTCTTAATTGTTGAATTGTAATATCTTTTCCTACTTCTACACCGCATTTAATCTCAGCACCCATTTGACGAATGACATCAATTTCAGCATCGATAACACTCTTATCTAAGCGGAAGTTTGGAATGCCATATGTTAACATGCCACCAGGTTTTTCTTCTTTTTCAAAGATTGTGACTGGATAGCCTTGCTTACGCAAATAGAATGCTGCAGATAATCCAGCAGGGCCTCCACCAATAATAGCGATCTTATAGTCATCCCATTGTTCACCAACATCGTTATAGCATGGTGGGATATAACGAGATTCACTTTTTAATTCTTGGGCCGCAATGAATTTTTTGATTTCATCAATAGCAACTGGTTTATCCAGTGTACCTCTTGTACATCTATCTTCACAACGTTTATTACATACAGCACCACAGACTGCTGGGAATGGATTATCTTGCTTAATTAATTTAAGAGCATCTAAATATCTACCTTCTTTTACCATTTGAATATAGCCTTGGACGGATAGATGAACTGGACATGCTGTTTTACAAGGTGCAGTACCAGAATCATAGACATTTAACTTTGCGTCCTCACGGAAGTTTTTATTCCATTTATCTACACCCCATTTTTGTGCATCTGGTAATTCAGTAAGAGGGTAGGTAACTTCTGTTTTATTTTGTAGGCAAAGTTTTTGACCAAGCTTTGCGGCACCAACAGGACATACTTCAACACATTTACCACAAGCTACACATTTTTCTTTATCGACATGTGCACGATAAGCAGAAGCGGACATATTAGGTGTGTTGAATAATTGTGATGTTCTTATGGCATTACATGTACCAGCAGAACAGTTACAGATACCGACAATTTTATCTTCACCATCTAAGTTTGTGATTTGGTGTACGAAACCTTTTTCTTCTGATCTCTTTAAGATTTCCATTACTTCATCATAAGTGATGTAATAAGCATCTTTATGAGATTCCACAATATATTCAGCCATATCACCAACAGCTAAACACATATATCCTTCAATATCTCCGACACCTTCGCCACGCATTGCTTGTTGTCTACGACAAGAACACACATCGACACAGAACTTGTCATATTTCTTTAACCAGTGTGATAAGTGTTCTACACTTACTGATTTACTTTCATGCTCAATTGCTTTTTCTACAGGAATGACATGCATCCCTAGTCCGCCACCACCAGGTGGCACAAAGCGAGCAACTTTTCCAACCGGAACACTTGAAGCATAATTGAAGAATGTAGCTACTTCTGGATGATCTTTCAGTAACTTAGAATTCATCATCATATATTCACCAGATCCAACAACCCATTTTGGGATGAAGTATTGGCGACGTTTTTCAGCATTCTCTCGATCAAATTCCATCAACCCGATTTCACAGATTTTAAACGCAAACGCTTCTGCTTCTTCTGGGGTCATATTATTTCTTTCTGCCATTTCTTCAGGAAGTAATTTCACAACTCTTTTCTTTTTGAAGGTGAGCATGAATTTAACTTGTTCCTTCGTAAGCAAACGATCTAGAATCCAGAAGTCTGGATCTTGTGGGGTAATATCGCTTGGCTTTTTCATGTTGATATCATCAGTAATCATACAAGCGAGTTTCTTGACTAATTGTTCCTTTTCAGGATCTTCACAAACATAATTTTCATTATAAAAATCATCTTCGTTGAACATATAATTTTTATACTTTTC
>CACXEN010000102.1 GCA_902766675.1 uncultured Erysipelotrichaceae bacterium | reverse complement strand
GAATCATATGCGGAAACATTGCCGGAATTCCCACTACGATTACAAGTAAAAGCTGGCTTAACAGGATATGCACAAGTGCATGGAAAATATAACACTAGTCCATACGATAAATTACAAATGGATTTAATGTATATTTCTAAACAAGGTATTGCGACCGATTTAAGAATTATTCTAGAAACATTAAAAGTTATATTCATGCCTGAAAGTACTGAGGGTATTGGCGAAGATATGATAGATGCAAGTGAAGTGGAGAAAAAAGATGAATAACCCATTTGTTAGCATAATCATGCCTTCTTATAATTCTAATAAAACAATTAAAGAAGCGATTGAATCTGTTTTAAATCAAACATATGAGAATTGGGAATTAATTGTAGTGGATGATTGTTCTACAGATAACACAATTGAAATTGTTCAAGCCATAGAAGATCATAGAATCCACATTCTTTTAAATGAGAAAAATCGAGGGGTTTCTTATTCGAGGAATCGAGCGATTCATGAAGCGAAAGCAGAATGGATTGCATTTTTAGATTCTGATGATTGTTGGGAAAAAGATAAACTAGAAAAACAAATAAAAGTCATTCATGAAAATGAAGACGCAAAATTAGTATTTACTGGTTCCGCATTTATTGATGATAGTGGCAACCGCCTGGAATACGAGTTAAAAGTACCAGAAGAAATAACATATGAACAAATACTAAAACAAAATTTGATATCGTGCTCATCAGTGCTAGTTAGAAAAGATATTATCCGCTCACATCCATTTCCAGGATCATATGACTTACATGAAGACTTTGCGGTTTGGCTACAAATATTAAAGAGTATTAAAGTCGCATATGGAGTAAATGAACCACTACTAATTTATCGTTTAACAGATAATAGTAAATCTAGAAATAAATTAAAAGCAGCGAAAATGAATTGGAAAACATATCGCTATGCAGGAGTGGATTTAGGTAAATCACTTTCTAGCATGGCAGTATATGCAATTCGGGGAATAAAGAAATATTGGAAATTGAATAAGAAAAAATGATGGAGTATATCAGTGCAAACAAAAAACATATTTTAAAAATCGCACTTGTTGTATTATATGCGGTCTCTTTGCCGTGGATTGCGAATTGCACAGATAGTCAATATGCTGTACTTTCCAAATTAAGATTTATTCCTTATGCAATGATTAGCTTACTTGCCTTATTTACTTTATTAGAAGGAATTAAGAAAAAGGGAAGTCTATTACAATACATTAAAGATCATTTAGTCTTAATAGTTTGTTGTATCGTTGCTTTATGTATCTTCATTGCATCACACAATATACAACCAATTGTATTTGTGATTATGTTAGTTGCACTAAGTGATGAAGGATTTGAAGAATTTCTTAAGCCAATATTATTAACGCATATTGCATTTATGATTCTTACAATTGTGTTATCAAAAATGGGCATCATTGAACAAGTAGTGATTGGAAGAAATAATTCGGATGTGATTCGTCAGTCTCTTGGATATATGTATCCATTAGAGTTACACGGGCATTTCTTCATCATTGTATTAATGTATATTCTATTGAGAAAAGAGAAATATACATGGTCAGAGTGTTTAGGAATTAATGGATTAAATATTGTATTATTTCAATTCTCTGATGCACGAACAGATGTCATTATGGTATTTGTGGTAAGTGTATTGGCATTATTATTGCAGTATATTAAAACCGATTGGTTGATAAACAAAAAGATGTTATGGCTATATGCGATAGGAACGATTGCATTAGTAGTTATTCCATTTATTATGACAATTGCATTTGATCCAACAAATGAATTTCAAGCCACATTGAATCGTGCTTTGAGTAATCGCCTATATATTACAAATTATGTAATTGAGGAAGAAGGTTTGCCAATATTTGGTAAAGAAATGGAATGGGTTGGATTTGGTAGAACTGGAACAAATATAGAAGAAACATATAACTGGGTAGATTTTTCCTTTATAAAAGACACGATTGATTATGGCTTGGTATTTACGGGAATATTTACCTGTGGTTGGATTTATATGTTTTATGATCAAATTAAGAAAAGAAGTAAATATGGTATATTAGTAGTCATGGTATTACTATTGAGTTGTATCATAGAATACCGCAGTTTCTTACCACATATTTATCCGCTGATACTTTTAATGACACCGGCAATTATGGTAGAAAACAAAGATATTTTAAAGATAAAGGTTGAAGATGAGTAATTTAAAAAGATATACATTGTACATCATTAATATGATAGATATTGCGTCATTAATACTATCTTATTTTATTGCGCGTACAATTCGTTTTGGATCTGCTCCATTATCTAGTGCAATGCAGACAGTATATACGACATTATTGTTAGTAGCTATCATAGGATATGTCATTTCAAATATTTTATATTTATATAATGATGATCAATATTTAAAAAGAAGTGCCGCAAGAGAGTTTGTTGCATCATTTAAAATGGTTGCTTATGTCGTAATCGTTATGGTGTTATACATGTTCTTTGCGAAAGTATCCTATGAATACTCTCGTATATTCGTAGCTGAATTTTCAGTCACATTCTTAATCATTGATGTGATACTTCGATCAATTGTGAAAGCATTTGTAATACCAAGATATCAAAATAGTAAACGTGCTGAAAAAATTATTGTTGTTGGGCCATATAGATCTATTCAAACAGTCATTAAACGAATTCAAAAATCTACGGATTGGCGTATTGCGTTAGTTGGTGCTGTTGTTACAGATAAGAATATGAAGGGTGGCACAATAGAAAATATCGATATTGTTTCAAATGATACAGAAGTATTAGATGATTTAATGGGTATGGAAGTAGATTCCATATTACTTGTGCCAGTAGATATGAATCAAAAAGCAATTTCTATATGG
>CACXEN010000101.1 GCA_902766675.1 uncultured Erysipelotrichaceae bacterium | reverse complement strand
TGCTTTTGTTACTTCCTGATTAAAAGTATAATACTTCGAACGTGCGTTTGCAATAACAATCTACAAAAAGTTTGAAATAGCCGACAAGCCGCGAAAATCGTGCACTCCCCCTTTATGATTCTAATGGTAGCAAAAAGCCTGTCCCTTTATAGGGACTTCCGTATAGAGAGTACACAGCTTCATTCTTATTCCATTATTACGCCTTCCCTTAATGTAAAAAAACCAACATTCATAATAACGATAGTAACTAGTTCCTATGATTAAATTATATTATTCGACATACGATATATCAAAAGTCATATATATAATTGTACTTATATCATTTTAATGCTATTATATCTATATATATAACAACGATATATATTAACAATATCACATATCATTTTAGAAAAGGTGACTAGATTATGGAATATATTGAAAATGCTAACAATTTCATTAGGGAAAGAATGAATAAATCCAAAATTAAACAAAAAGAATTAGCTGAAAAAGTTCTCGGAACAAATCAACCGAATTTCAGCTCAGCGCTTAATCAAAAAAAAGGACGCCACTTTACAATTGAACAGTATATTGCATTAGCTGATTACTTTGGTGTTTCACTTGATGAATTATTCGGACGTGAAACAGCTTCATCTCAAATTAGTGCTAGAAGCATTGGTTCGTGGATAATGGAATTATTCAAATCAAAAAGAGCCATTTTCAAAACTATAAAACTCAGTGAGACAGACGCTAGTAAGATATATGATGATTTCGCAACCTCTAATGAATACCAAGCACTGCTTTTTCCAAACTTTGATAACAACAGTGGTCGTTTTGACAATTTTCAACTCGATAAATTGATCAATGGCGCTTCAGCACATTATGACAACCGCGACCACGATAATATCGCTATCAATTCCTTTATAAAAAAATACTTGGATATTGAAAAATTCAATTCTGAGAAAGGTATGCCAAAAGAAGCTTATGAAATTGTAATTAACACATACCTTAATGAATTAAGTGAAGAACCTTATTGTGCACCACAAGAATTCAGAAAAAGATTCATACCTGCAGATGAGGATTTATTCACATAGCAAAAGCTCACCTCAGATTGGTGAGCTTTTATTAATTACGACTCTGACAATAATTTTACTGCCTCTAACACTTCCTCTGCAGAAGCGTATCGTTCTGTTCTAACAGGATTCATCCCCTTATCTAAAAAGTCCGCAATTGATTTATTATCATTTTTCTCCACATTCGTTTTACCAGTCATAATAAAATAAACAACAAGAGTTAATGCATATGTCTCATGATATTTATCATAATTTTCAAACCCATCACGAACTAATGCCGGATCATTAAAAGCCCCCTTGATTTCTGTATTATAAGACGTTAATGAACTGTCCGGTGTTTTTACTAATCCAAAGTCTGATATTTTAACTATAACAGTATTGTCATCGTATTTTTTAACCAAAATATTATTAGGACTTATATCACGATGAAGAAAATCTTTGCTTTGTGCGTAAATAAAACCTCTTAATACTTGTCTAACAATCCCCTTTCTTCTAGACCAACTCAATGAATCGTTATTCCTAGAAATATATTTATATAGCGTTTCATCCATGCACTCCATTATATATTCATGAGCTTCCTCCCTATATTTATATACTTCAACAATGTAAGGAGACGAAAGTTGCTTCATCGTATCAAACTCTTTTCTAAATCTAGCAAGTTCCTTAGGCTCTAAATCTTTAAGTGCTCTTTTTAAAACGTACTCTTTATCATAAAACTTATCTTTATACTTAAACACTTGAGCATAAGATCCGCAACCAATAAGTTTTAATTCTGCATGAAATTCTGATTCCGGTGTAGACACCTGAACTTCATCCACCATAGAGAATAAGGGATCCACATAATATAATACTATTTTCTCACGATTTGGAGGTATTTCACTTCCTCCACTGTTACTTAGGAAATCTCTGCATTCGCAAAACAGTGATTTATAGTATTCTTCTATCTCAAAAGCATACTTTGTATCCTTTAAATTATTATATAAATCAAAAATAATTTCTATAACCGATAATAAATCCCTGCTCTCTTCTGCCCAATAATGAGCACTATATTCACCGGTCGGGAGTCTTTCATTCATCCTTCTACATAATCTATTAACTTCATGATGGGCTGTCTCAAATATTTCTTTAAGTGGCACTTTTTCCACCGAAGCATATAAATTAGAAAACTCTTTGTTTATCTCAAATCTTTGGAAAAACTCTCTATGCTTAGCCACTATCAAGTTTTCAATTAAATCCAATAATTCCTTCTCCTCTCAAAAAACATAATACTATATTTCAACATTAAAAAGGCGCTTTAACCCTTTCTTGTTCTTTGGCAAAACTCTATTAGGATTTAGACACCTTATATAATCTCCCATGTCACTATCATCAATATCTTGAATCATTGCTATTTCAAGATAATTTTTTGCACGAGAAGCTCCAACATAAAGAAGACGTTTATCTTCATCCGATTTTAACCCAATCATTGATGCATCAATGATTAGTATTGCATCAGCTTCAAGTCCTTTAAACTTACGAATAGTCGTGAAATGAATTTTTCCATCCTCTCTTTTTTCTGATAGATGAAAACCAGCATAATTCTCGGTAAGATTCAAAAATGTGTTGCTCATAGTAGTCGCAGAAAGAATTGCTATTTTTTCTGCCGGCACCTCTTCTTTTTTCATCTTTTCTAAAAATCTTTCTACGATAACTTTAAGTTCATTTTCTGTAGAATAAAAACGCAAAAAAGGAACATCTCCATGAATCTCATTAAGAGAAAGATTGTCTCTACCTATTATGCTGCATGCCGTCTTAAATATTTCAGCCGTATTTCTACAATTTTTATTCAATACTAGCCTGCACTCAGCGTCTTCAATCCAATGTGGCTGCTTATTCTTCATAATATACTGGTTCTTATCATAAAAGACATAGAAACAGCCTTTTTTACTCCGTACTAAATCATACAAACGATTTAGTAAACGATCATCTAGATCCTGCCCTTCATCTACAATAACATTTTTATATTCCCAATCTTCTTTATCAAAGACGACCTCAAGATACTCCTCAAACTCTTCAAGTACTTTGTCTAATTCTAAATCTGATTGACCCATTATTTCATAAGCTAATGAATGAGCATTATGAAAAACTACTCCAGGAATAGTATTGTTTTCTCTCAAAGAATCCCTCAAAAAACTGTTATAACAAAGAAATAATACATTCTCACCTTGAGTAGATAGCATCTTTGCCTTTTCCACCGCTAATACAGTCTTTCCAGTACCTGCCAATCCGTGTATCACTGCTGTATCTTGTTCTACTAAGAAATCTAACAAAGCCACCTGCTGATTTGTTAGCCTTAGGTAATACTGCTCCGCCTCATTAATCGATGTTCCCAGCTTTGGAACCGCATGAAAATATGGGCACATAACATCCATTACAGCCTTAATATCTGTATCAGAAAGTGGGACAGCATTGAAATGCAGTTTTTCTTTCCAGAAAGCAAAACCTTTTTCTATAGCATTTTGCGCATCCAGCAGTGATTTGATGTCAAAAGTTATCTCTGATGCAGCTTCTGTTGGATATAAATCTGTACGTTTATATTCAATAGAAGGAAACCATACTGCATAACAAAGCATTGGCTTTTTAAATCTTACTTTGTACCCATAATTTCTCAATCTTTCCAACAATTCAAATTGACTTTTTCGAGCCTGGTCATAAGGAGATATTTCTTTCTGCCTACCTGTATTTCTATTTGTTTGAATCCATGTATTATTTTTATACTCGATTTCTCCAGATTTAACCTCAATAACCATTATTCCTTGTACTGGGTGGAAAATAACAAAGTCAGCTTCGCCTATTGTTCTGTCATTCCCAATACTTATCCAGCTTAGAGAATAAAAAACTGTATACTCTTTTCCAAGAAGCTTTAACGCCTCATATACTTCTTTTTCACCAGGGCTGTTATTAAAATCATCTGGTTTTACATCCGGTATAAAGGTTGCCATGGTATCACTCTCCTATGTCTAATGCTCTTTTAATTAATACTTCCGCTGTATCACCTGCTTCAATACTGCTTACAAATTCTTCAAATTTTGAAACACGTAAATTCTTCTTTGTCTCCTGATCATTCAGAATCTTATCTTTTAAATCATCATCCAGTTCTTTGTTCTGTACATAAAAAATGGAACGATCCGGTGCTTTTATCATTTTAATATGTCCATTAGCACACATTTCCCAAATGCTAAGTATTAAAGAATTTATGTTTTTTCCACTCTTTTTTGCAATAACAGATGTCGAACCATTTCTAGCATATTGCTTTAAATCGTCTATAAAAGACTGTCCCTCTGCAGAAATAGCTTCTAAACATCTAATTGACGATAATCCTTTAGCGACAACAGAATATACTTCATACTCCTGTAATAAAGCGTATGCCACTTTCTGATCTTCATTCATATCCTCATATGATATATGGCCGAAAGACATTTCTCCTCTAGGCTTTCTATCTTCATATAAATCAATCAGACTTTTTTCTGTACATAACGATTGATTTAACAACATTCGTCTTCCGCGCTTAGATTGATTTGTGTATAACAAATATCCATAGGCCTGTTCTCCATCTCTTCCACCTCGGCCTACTTCTTGATAGTATTGTTCCACCGTCTCCGATATTAGGTAATTCACAACGACTCTGATATCAGGTATATCAACTCCCATTCCAAACGCAGATGTTGCAAATACAATTTTGATATCACCATTTTGAAAGCCGTTCAGCACTTGCTCTTTATACTTGTCATCTGCCTTGGAATCAAAATATGCTACCCCTTCATAAATGTCTTTATATTTGTCATATAAAGTACGTGTAGTAGGGTGTTTTCCGTATACACGATGGGCAAATACTAATATTTTCTCACCCTTATGCTTTTCAATAATCTTCTCTAATTCCGCATCCTTGGTATCTTCTTTTCCATCTTTCAAATTAAATATTTCAAGTTGAAGATTCTTTCGCCAAAGGTTTTCTCCTTTGATAGTTCTTGTAATATGGAAATCTCTAATAATTTGCTGCTGTTGTTGCTCATTCAATGTTGCTGTCAGACAAAGAACAACCGGC
The DNA here is from genome assembly GCA_902766675.1 of uncultured Erysipelotrichaceae bacterium. Classification (GTDB taxonomy): domain Bacteria; phylum Bacillota_I; class Bacilli_A; order Erysipelotrichales; family Erysipelotrichaceae; genus Bulleidia. Next base: position 2,625 of record CACXEN010000101.1, on the reverse strand, counting down.
CAATTACTATCGCCAAAAATCCTATTAAGAAATAGTGGAATGTTTTTATAAGCAGGTCTAAACCCATCTCCCCATTGAGAAATGCAATGAGCTTCATCAATTACAATTAAGCCTATATTATTTTTCTGCTTACTTAAAACATACTCAAGATACCCATCACATGAAATACGTTCAGGAGAAGTAAATATATATTGGGGCATCTTTCCAGAAGCCATATCCGTAATTGTTTTAAATTGCTGTTTGTAATCCATGCCTGAGAAGCTAATTGTACTAATGCCTTTTTCCATCATTTCATGACTTTGCTGATTCATTAATGCAACCAGCGGAGAAATAATGATGGTAGTTTTTTCAGTACAAATACCAGCAACTTGGTATATCAAAGACTTTCCACCACCAGTAGGCATTAAGCAAAGAGTATTATTGTTCTCAAGTAAGCAATCTATTGCCTCTTCTTGGACATCTCTAAATCCTTCTTTTTCACTAAAATATTTTTTTAATACTTCATATTTTGTCATAATCGTTACCATGGAGTATTGAATTTCAATACATCGTCATTACCTGTAAGTGTTGTAATTTTATCCTGGAATTCAGCTGTAAAATAATCATAAAAAGCATTTGTAAGCAGGAATCTATACTCAACTGGGAATTCCTTATGAAACCTACTTTGTATTTTGGCATTTAAAATATTAAAAATTCTATATGTGTACAATCCAAATGTCTGATATGGATAAAAATAGTTATGTTCAACTTCTATAGTTCCTGTTTTCGAATGGACTTCATCCTTAACCATGCAAAACTCAGAACTATCACTAGGCATATCTATTCCTTTCATATCTGTTCCAGTTAAAAACAGTAAGGAAAAAATTCCCTTCTTATAATTTCCAGGAAATACACGCGGATACATATGATTTAAAATATTCGATACTATTCCAAATCCAAATACGCCTGTCTGATAACATGCATCTTCATTCATCTCAGCTAAACCATTATCTTCAATTGTCTCTATTCCAGACATGCGGTTTTCTGACATTTCTTGATTATAATCAGAACCAAAAGATATGAAATTGTAGCAAGTATCAAAAACCTTCTGACTTGGAGAACCATAAAATTTCTTTTTCCACTCATTAAGTGCTTCTGCTTTACTTTGAAGTGTCTTGTTAATCACATCACATTCTTTCTTTAAAGTTGTATTCTTGAAATCATCAAGATCCATTGCGTATTCATCTTCAAATAAGCTTAAATCAAAAATGTCGTGATACTTATCTGATCTCTTTTCATTTTTTTCAATAAGCTCTTTAACAAACGCACTATATGCGTATTCCATAACACCTTGATTACCAAAATTAGATACACTTATAAGAAAGTCATCCGCATATTTTTCAACATTTGGAAGCATTATTGACCAAACCTTTTCAAAATGATCCTGATCTTCAAACAACGCAAATTCCTTATCAGCAATTGGCCCCGATGTCATACTCTGTACCATAATACCTACCTCCGTGTTTTAAATTGCTTACTATAATATATCTACATACCACTTTCTGTTATATAGAGTAAAACGAACCCTTGCAGGGAACATATCTTGCCCCCTATTCTTCAACGACATGATTGTTCCAACCCAGTCCTTTAACTGTTCTGGAATTCTATAACACATGTATTTATCATCTTCTTTAATAGTGATGGTTGGTACTCCATTAGCATCCATACCTGCATTAACCACATCACATTCTCTCATTCCGTTTTCTATTTCTAGTCCAGGCTGCTTTCTAGCATCAATATACACTTTAGCGCCCCATTTATTGTAAAAATATTCGTTGTTTATAAGCTTTACCGGCTCTTTTTTTAGTTTATTATGAATCCTTGAATAATACTGCTGTAAGGCATCACATACAAATCCATTATAATACTCCCCCTGCATTTCAAGCGATTTTTCCATTTCCTCCGCAGAAACATTATCTACGTATTCCAAAAATGAGATGAACGAAATTAAATCATCTGCATAGGTGCTAGCAAATGATTTATACCAGCTATCATTGATTTCAGACAAAACATGATGCAGTTTTCTATATACACTCCGCTTTTTATCATCAAGCCTAAACCAATTCTTATCTAAAAGTACCTTCTGTAATTCTTTATAATCAGATGTTAGTGCCACAGAAAGTGATTTCATAAATTTCGCTATAATTCCTGCCAGCATATCTGCCATGCGAATTCCAAAAGCTAATTTAGAATCTTGTTCATATGAATTAATATGCCCCATATCTATAGCTGCTTTAAGTGTTTTTTGTTCACTACCTTCTCTATCTATTATTAATGAATAGTGGTCTATACTTTGTTCCGTCAAGAATCTATCAAATCCATCAAACGACATATGATAGTCCCACTCAAAAGTACTTACAGCTGATAAATTATCTAATATTATCAATGCTTGCATAAAGGCCTCATTTTCACGCTGTTTTAAAGCTAGATTTTTCTTATTAGCCTCGATGCGATTTTTTAGAAAGCTTCTTATTTCATCTATAAGTTCTCCTGGTCGATTATACATAGCATCAATAACATTTTCAGGATGATACACATGAATTGCTTTTACTAAGCTATATCTCATTGCATCAATATCTACCATCA
>CACXEN010000100.1 GCA_902766675.1 uncultured Erysipelotrichaceae bacterium | reverse complement strand
GATTGAATAGCTCTTTCAGCAGCTTCTCTAGCTTTATCTTCACCATCAGCCATACCGATTCCGAATAATGCAGAACCTTGACCTTCCATAATAGTTTTGATATCCGCAAAGTCTAAGTTAATCATAGCAGGTACTGCGATGAGGTCTGTGATTGTTTGTACACCTTGACGTAATACATTGTCTGCTTCTTTGAATGCATCTTCAAATGGAATATGTCCGATTACTTCTAATACTTTATTGTTAGAGATAATAATTAAACTATCTACATATTCTTTTAATTGTTCTAAGCCTTGTTCAGCTTGTAACATTCTTCTTTTACCTTCAAAAGAGAATGGTTTAGTAACAATACCAACTGTTAAGCATCCCAATTCTTTTGCGATTTTTGCAAATAATGGAGAAGCACCTGTACCAGTACCTCCACCTAGACCAGCTGTTAAGAAAACCATGTCCGCATTTTCCATTGCTTGACGGATTGCTTCTTCGCTTTCTACTGCAGCCTTTCTACCATTGTCTGGGTTACCACCAGCACCTAAGCCTTCTTTTCCTAATTGAATCTTATTAGCTACTGGAGATACATCTAAAGCTTGCAAGTCTGTATTTGCTACATAGAACTCTACACCTTGCACACCTTCTTGTACCATGCGGTTTACTGCATTACTTCCTGCACCTCCAATACCGAAGACTTTAATCTTCGCTACTTGATTGTATGTTAACTCTGCCATATCATCTACCTCTTAAAAACTATTAGTTTTTCTTTCCTTCCATAAATAATCCTTTGAGTTTATTTGTTAATGTATCTTCTTTCGTACCATCGTCTTTTTTATCACGATAAGATACGGAGCGAATAAACGCATCCATATCAAGACTGTTATCTGTATAACCAGTTATTGGTAAGATATCTTGATATGCATAAAATAAGCCAAGGCATGCTGTTAGACCCGCATTTCTTCCACCAAGAGTCTGTGGAATATAACAGCGAGTTTCAACACCAAGGCGTTTTTGTACAAGATCGCTTAGACCCTGCGTTTCTCCACCTTCGCCTGTTATAATAACAGTAGTTTCGCCTGCTTGCAAGATTGGAACGCATGTTTTCTCAATTGCATCAAGCCATAATTCGATATTACTCTTGACACAATCAACCAACTCTTGCTCACTAATTGTGCGTGTTCCATTGTCATCATTCCAAATATGAATTGGATTAGATGAACATTTTTCTAAATCAATACGTGCATTATATTTCAATAATTCAACACACATTTCAGTAGAAATACCATATTCATCTTTAATTGCTCCAGCAATTGTTCCTAGCCCCGCTGCTAGTACTGCCGCATTTGTAAAGCGTCCATTTTTTAATAATCCTAATGTTGTAGCTTCGCGTTCAACCTTCAAGATAATTACTTGATGATCAATCGCTTGTTCAAATAAAGCAGCTTCTTTACCAACAGCATATACATCTAAGAATATATCCATCACTTGCAAACCAGCTTTTTCTACACATGATACTAATTCATATGTGAAATCACGATCTGCACATAATAAGTCAACATCAACAGTCATTTGCGAACATCTATCACCTAATGGAATTCTTCTCGTTGAAATACCATTTACTGTATATTTTACACATACTGTTTGCACAACAGCATATTGATTTCCAACATTTACTGCTTTTGCTTTTTCAATTGCGTTTCTTACATCTTGAACAGTCACTGCCCCATCGATACCTTCAATATCTACAGTAGACTTAAATCCAAAGCGTTTCATTTTATATGATGGAATCGCTAAGATAACTTTTTTAATCTCAGCACCAATCATTTTCTTTGCATTAGCTAATGCAGTTTTTATAGCTTGTGTTATATTATCCGCATTGCGAATAGAATCAAAGGACATGCCATCACATTTCACACGCTCAACTTTTATAATATTAAAACGGGTATTAAAGAATTCACCAACAACCAATCTTACTTCATGATCAGCTACTTCAATAGCCGCAAATATTTGTTTATTATTCACTTTATGACATCTCCTTCCGTTAACAGAAGTATTTTATCACAAAACATCATTGAAAAACAGAATTTGACGCTCAATATACTCGAAAAAAAGATAAACAAACTTCTTCTAATTTATTGCATTCATCATTAAATTATGTTAATGTAATCAAGCGATTAAATGAAGGAGGTTATAGTATGTCAAGAGTTTGTGCTGTATCCGGTAAAAAAGCAATGTCAGGAAATAAACGTTCTCACTCACTACGTGCAACAAGACGTAAGTGGAATGTAAACTTGCAAAAAGTACATATGATTGTGGATGGAAAGCCACAAACAGTAAAAATTTCTGCTCGTGCATTGAAAACACTAAAAGGAAAAGCAGCTAAGGCAGCTAAAGTACAAGAAGGCTAAAAAATGAATCTCGTAAGAGATTCATTTTTAGTCTTTACTTTGAATTACTAGAACAATACCCTTTTCAATTAGTATTTTTCCATTCTCATTTAAGATTTCATTAGATACTGTATATAAATCATCCTTTGTGATGGTTTTTTGTTGTAAAGGATATTTAAAGCCATCTAATGATATGATCGCTTCATCTTTTGCGAAAAATGAAATATATGGATAATCATCTTTTTCAATTTGATATTCCCCTTCGGATAAAGAAAGAATACGATTTGTTTCATTGTGCAAGATAATATCTTGTGGATATTCCATAATTAATCTTAAATTCACAATTTCATGATCCACACGATTTCCTAAACCACCTAGGATAAATATTTTTTCATATCCTCTTTTGATACATTCACGAATTGCGGCTTCACTATCTGTACAATCTTTCTCATTTGGTAATTCAATAAAATCATCCGCATAATCTTTGATTAAATCCGCATCTTCTTTTTGAATCGAATCAAAATCTCCAATCGCAAATTTGATTGGTAGATTCTCTTTTAAAAGCTTTAGTGCACCTGATTCTACACCGACATAATCAGCATCTACTTTAGGCACATCAATCTTGTCATTTAATACAATCACTACATATTGCATAACACTTCTGTTGCCTCTTTAATATCATTTTTAAATACATAAGATCCTGCCACAAGCACATCTGCACCTGCTTCTGCACACAATCTTCCTGTTTCTTCATTAATGCCACCATCTACTTCAATTAGCGCATTACTATTAGATTCACAAATCCACTTTTTTAATGTTCTAATTTTATCTAAAGCATTTTCCATAAATGCTTGTCCACCAAATCCTGGCTCTACAGACATAATCAAGAATAAATCTGCACTATTCAAAAATGGTTTTAATACAGATACATCTGTATTTGGCTTAATTGAAATACCTGCTTTACAGCCTAATGCATGAATCTTATCAATTAATGCTTGAATATCTTCATCACTATCCATAACTTCATAATGGAATGTAATCATCTCAGCACCTGCTTTTATAAATACTTCACTAAAGAAATCTGGATCATCTACCATAATATGAACATCTTTGAATAAATCAGATATTTTCACAAAGCTTTTCAAAATGTCTGGACCAAATGTTAAATTCGGCACAAAATGTCCATCCATGACATCAAAATGCATCCAAGTAGCCTTGGATTGATTCAATTCCTCAATTTGAGATTTTGTATCACTATAATCAAGTGAAAGTACTGATGGTGAAACTATCATAGATATTTCTCCTTTCTGCTTTGTATCATTTCTAAAACACTTAAGTAATTCTCATAACGTGTTCTTGGTATAACGTTATTATCCACTGCTTCTTTGATTTTACAACCAGGTTCATTTTGATGAATGCAATCATTGAATTTACAATGACCAATATATGGTTCAAAATCCATTACACATTGGGCAAGATTATCTTTACTAATATGATTAAAATCAATTGAGCTAAAGCCAGGTGTATCTGCCACAAGACCACCTGCTACTTCATGTAATTCATTATGCCTTGTTGTATGTTTACCTCTACCTAAAGCTTTTGATATTTCTTGTGTACGCAATTTAAATGCAGGATTTAAAACATTTAATAATGTACTTTTCCCAGCCCCACTTTGTCCCGTCAAAACAGAGATTTTATCTTTTAAGATAGACGCAAGGGATGGATCTAATTCCGCTTTCGATGTACGTATCACTTTCATTGGACCGCGTTCATATTCTTGAATCCAATTTTCAACTTCTTCACTGATACCTAAATCACATTTTGTGACAACTAGAATTGGTTCAATATCTTCATGTTTAATTAAAATGCTGAGTCGATCAATTAATGAAGTAGAAAAATCTGGATCTTTAATACTCATTACAATTAATGCTTGATCAACATTCGCTACTGCTGGACGGATTAAACGATTCTTTCTTTCCATCACTCTTTGAATTGTATATCTTCCATCAATTTCATCAAATTCAACGAAATCGCCAGCTAATGGTGTTTTTTGTTGGCGCACTTTTCCCATCAAAATTGCCAGTTTACGCTCATTATCTTCTGTTAAAACTGTATATTCTTTCGAAACTATTTTTACAATTCGACCAATCATCCACACCTCATATTAGTAATAGTATAAAACTACATAATTATCTTCTTTTTGTGTAAATTCTTCCCCTACATTTGGCTCTACTCTAATCACTACACCCAAATCTAGTTTTTCTCTTTCTTCATCACTTAAACCACTAGAATCAATATTCGAAACCAATACCTCTAATCCCATAGATTCCAATTCAGCTACAGCATCATTAATTGGTTTCCCAATAATATCTGCAGGTATTGTTTTAGTTGGATATTTTGAATAAACAAGTGTAAGATTTGCAGCAGTTGTTGGATCATATAGTGACCCTGCCTCAATTCCTTCTTGTCTAAATACAATACCAGGTTCCACATTACTATTTTCTTCTTCAACTGCAGTAACACGCACATTTTCATAATCTGGTTTATGTTGATCAATCCATGCTTGCGCTTCTGCGATTGTTGCATTCATCGCTACGAAATCTTCAAAATAGATTCCCTTTCCACTTGAAATCACAACATCTACAACAGTACCTTCTTCTACTTCTCCATATGCATCAGGACTCATTGTAACAATAATTCCCTTATCAATATTTGTAGTTAATGTATATTCTATTTCTGGATTTAGTGTTAATCCAACTTCTTCTAATGCAATTTGTGCCTCTTCTTGTGTCATTCCTTCCACATTAGGAACTTTTACCATTTTCGCGCCTAAACTTACAACACCGGATAATAAAAGCGCAAAAAATACACCAATCGCAACAACAGCTAAAATAAGAGAAATCAATAATGTATTTAACTTATTCTTTGGTTTTTGTTTTTCAATTGTTCCTGTCGCTACATGTGGAATAGTTTTTGCTTTTGTTTCTGTTGGAGTATTTGTGGAGTTTAATTCCTTCTTTGTCACATTTTTTACAGTTGGTAATACAAGTGGTGCTTCATTTAATCGATCTTGTTTCAAACAAGTACTTAAGTCACGCCACATTTCATCACAACTACGATATCTTTGTACTGGATCTTTTGCAGTAGCTCTAATAATAATATTTTCCACTGATTGAGGTACTTGTGGATTGATAGAACGTATGCTTTTGATATTATCGCGCATATGTCTAAGTGCTACTTGTACAGCTTGATCTGCTTTAAAAGGTACATCACCAGCAAGCATCTCATATAGCACAATACCAAGTGCATAAATATCTGACTGTGGTGTAGCACTTTCCCCTTTCGCAAGTTCTGGTGCTAAGTAATGCACAGATCCCATGACATTATTTGCTTGTGTTAATTGCATGCTTCCTTTTGCTGTCGCAATACCAAAATCAAGCATTTTAATAGAACCATCCGATTTCACAATAACATTTTGAGGTTTAATATCTCTATGAATGATTCCACGAGAATGCGCTTCTGCAGTAGCTGATGTTAATTGCTTCATAATATCTACTGCTTCTTCGCAAAGTAATGGCGCTCTAGAACGAATGACTTGTTTTAAAGTCTTACCCGGCACAAATTCCATCACAATATAATGATGTCCTTTATAATCTCCAATATCATATATTTCTACAATATTAGGATGTGCTAAAGCTGTAGCTGCTTGTGCTTCTCTTTTAAATCTCAAAATTGATATTTCATCTGTACTTAAATCAGCACGTAAAATCTTTATCGCTACTTCACGATTTAAAATCGTATCAACTGCTCTAAAAACATCAGCCATACCACCTTGGCCAATATGTTGGATTACTTCATATCGATTGGCGATCATATTCTTTTTAGTCATGAATATCATCCCCCTCTAAATCGATTAAAATAATCGTAATATTATCATATCCACCAGCATCTAACGCTGCCTTTAATAATTTTCTTGAGCGTAGTGTTGGATCCATCTCTGCATTTTTAACAATGCTAGATATTTCTTCTTCATTCACATAACCATGTAAACCATCAGAGCATAGTAATAACCCATCTAATTTTTCATGATGCACATAAATATCTGCTTTCACACTTTCCCAAACACCCAATGCATTTGTAAGAACATTTTTCTTTGGATAATGCTCTGCCTCTTCCATTGTTAGTTCACCATGGGCAAGCATATCATTTACAAGTGTGTGATCAATAGTTAATTGTTTTAGATTGGTTGTCTTTTTCCATCCATAGCAACGACTATCACCAACATTTACCACAAATACACCAAATGAAGTCATCATCGCACCACAAAGGGTTGTTCCCATACCTTTGAGCTTAGGATGTTGTACGCCATAGTTATAAATAATCTCATTTGCTTTTGATACATGTGTTTGAATCCAATCCGCAATTTGGTATTCGTCTTGGAATCTAGTCACCTCTGAAAAAGCTTTAGAAAAATGTGATACTGCAAGTCTTGAGGCAATATCACCACCTAAATTACCACCAATACCATCTGCAACAATAGCGAAAACATCATCTGCTTCATTGGAAGCGATGACATAACTATCTTGGTTATTCTTACGTATTAGTCCTTTATCAGTTATTCCGTAATATTTCATAGTTTTCCTTCATGTTTTGCGCGTAATTGCCCACAAGCAGCATCAATATCATCACCATGCTTTGATCTTAATGTTGCTTTCACTCCATTTTTCATTAAAACATCATAGAAATGTAATGCTTGTTTTTCATCAGTTGATTTAAAACCATGCTCATCAACTTGATTATAAGGTATTAAATTAATATATGCATTCATTCCTTTCACTAATTTTGCTAATTCAACAGCTTGTTTTTCACTATCATTTACACCATGCAACAGAATATATTCAAAAGTTAAGCGACGATGATTGTCGATACTATATTCTTTTAATGCATCCATTAATACTTCAATTGGATATGCATGATTGATTGGCATCAATTCATCACGTAATTTATTATCAGAAGCATGTAAAGAAATCGCAAGATTGTATTGGTATTTCCCACGAGCAAATTCTTGTATTTTAGGAACTATACCACATGTAGATATTGTGATATGTCTTGCGCCTATTGCTAAACCAAAATCACTATTTACGATTTTCGCAAAGTTCATGACACGGTCATAATTATCAAATGGTTCCCCCGTTCCCATCACAACAATATTTCCAATTCTTTCATCTTGTGCATCTAATTCTTTTTGCACATAAAGAACTTGTCCTACAATTTCTCCTGCTGTTAAATCACGTTGTTTCTTTAATAAACCAGATGCACAGAATTTACATCCCATATTACATCCAACTTGTGAAGTCACACAGATACTTTTTCCAAAATGAAAATGCATTAAGACAGTTTCAATTGTCATACCATCATTCAATTCAAAAAGGAATTTTACAGTGCCATCTTTCGCAACTTGTTTTTGTACCTCTTTTAATGTATCTAAAGAATAATTCTCCTCTAACTTAGATATCAAACCTTTTGATACGTCACTCATCTCTTGAAAAGAGGTAATTCTTTTTTTATATAACCAAGAATAAATCTGTTTTGCACGATATGCTTTTTCACCCATACCTGCAAGAACATCTTGTAATTGTTCATAACTCAAGTCATATATTGATTGCATAGAAATTATTTTATCATAATTTATGATTGTTTTCTTTTTAGCTTTGCATAATAGAAACCATCACTATGGTCATCAAATGGAAATAATGTTTTTTCTTCTAACAATTCAAATTGAGAATTCTTTTTTAAAAACTTCTCAACTTGTTTTTCATTTTCTTTTTTATTCAATGTACATGTGCTATATACAAGTATTCCTCCCTTTTTTAAAGCACTTGCATTTGCGTCCAATATTTTTTCTTGGATTGCGATGAGATTATCAATATCTTCTGGTTTTAAAGAATAACGTATCTCAGGCTTATGTGATAAATCTCCCATACCAGAACATGGTACATCCATTAAAATACGATCAAATGATTCCTCTTCAAAATGATTGATTGTTGCATCATTTAAGATTGTTTCTACGATTTCTACACCACATCTATCCATCAAAGAGTTTACTAACTCCAATCTATTTTCCAAATAATCTCCCGCAATAATATGTCCTTTATTATTCATATACATTGCGATTTGTTGTGTTTTCGTACCAGGTGCAGCACACAAATCTAAAACATTCATATCTTCTTTAACATCTAAAGCATCCACAACCATTTGGGCATGATAATCTTGGATAACTATCTTACCTTCCTTGAATTTTTCCATCTTCACAATGTTATTTTCTGATATAAAACAAATATCATTTAAGAAATAAAATGATGCATCAAAGTCTTCCTTTTTACATTTTAATGTATTGATTCTTCCATATACACGAGATGGCTTTTGATTCTCTTCCAAAATCTTTTGAGTGATTTCTTCACCATAATGCGCATTCCATAAATCAATCATCCACTTAGGATGAGAATATTGAATAGAAAGATCATTAGAGCTTTGTAAACCTTCTGCTTGTACTTTTCTTAATATCGCATTAATAAAAGATTTATCGCTTTCTTTCGCTAATTCTACTGCTTCATGAATTGCGGCATAATCTGGCACACTATCCATAAAAAACATTTGATATATTGTCATATCTAACAAAAGTGAATTCTTTTGATTTGTTGCATTAGCATATTTACGCCATTGAAATTCTAATAATTGATAATTACGAATTGTTCCATAAACAATTTCACTTACAAAATCTATATCCTTTTTATCTACATCTGCATGGCGTAAAAGGATGCTTGCATAAGCACCTTCTTGAAATACTCTTTGTAGTGTTTTTAAACAATATAATCTAGCCTTCATATTAATCTAATACCATTGGATTTACATCGATATGCATATTTTTGATATTCAAATCAGTATGCATCATAAATTCTTTTATTGCATTTCGCATTTCATCTAAGTCTTTTCCCTTTAGAATAATTCGGTTTCGATACATATCCGCAATCTTTAATAAACCAATAACACCAATGACTTTAAAGTCTCCTTTTAGTTGATTCTTTACCGCAATGGATAATTCTTCAACTTGGCTTTGGTTTTTCCCAATAAATGTCATTGCGATTAAGTATGTATATGGAGGATATTCCCCTGCATGTCTAAATCGCATTTCATTTTTAAAGAAAGAATCATAATCTTGATTTTTTGCACAGCGAACTGCATAGTGATCTGGATCAAATACTTGATATATCACTTCCCCTTTATCTAAAGCTCTACCACTTCTTCCTCCAGCTTGCATCAATAAATCAAATGTGACTTCACAACTTCTAAAATCACTTCTTGATAATCCTTCATCGCCATTAATAACACCAACTAATGTAACATCAGGATAATCTAATCCTTTCGCAATCATTTGTGTACCTAATAGGATATCTGCTTCATGATTTCCAAATTGTTCAAGAATTGTGGCATGTGCATTCTTTCGATTTGTTGTATCAGCATCCATTCTTAATACTTTAGCATCTGGAAATATTTCATTTACTTCTTGTTGTAATCTTTCTGTACCAAAACCAAAATTCGCAAAGCCTACACTGCTATTACAACTTGGACATACTTTTGGCACAAATAATTCTGCACCACATGTATGACATTTCAAACGTTTTACATCTTTGTGATAACTCATTGCGATATCACAATGTGGACATTTAATAACTTCATCACAATCTTTACAACGCAATTGCGTATTATACCCTCTACGATTTAACAATAGAATAATTTGTTTATGATTATCTAAACGTTCTTTCATCTTTTCTTTTAAAACTTCAGAAATGATAAATGATCCACCTTTTTTCATATTCTCTTTCATATTTACGACATGAATTGTAGGCATTGATTGATTGATACGATCATTTAATTCTATTAAGTGATATACACCTTTCATCGCTCTAGCATAAGAATCTAGAGATGGAGTCGCTGATCCTAAAATTAATTTTGCATGATTATATTTACTTCGATATATTGCCACATCTCTGCAATGATAAGATGGTTGATTTGATTGTTTATAAGAAGCATCATGTTCTTCATCCATAACAATAAGACCGAGATTAGTAAATGGAAGAAATATCGCAGATCTAGTACCAACTACAATACGTGCTTTATTTGTTTTTACTTTACGATATTGTTCATATTTTTCTTGGGCATTTAAACCACTATGATAAATTGCTAATTCCTCTCCAAATCTAGAAGATACACGATCAATCATTTGTGGTGTTAATGCAATTTCTGGCACAAGTATCAATACTTGTTTCCCACTCTTTAATGTTTCATTTGCCAAATGAAAATATACTTCTGTTTTTCCTGAGCCAGTGACACCTTTCATCAAATAAACAAGATCATCGCTTTCTTGTATTTGATCAAATGCTTGTTGCTGTAAATCAGTTAATGTATATCCCTCTTGAATATTTTGATTGTAAAAAGTAGAAGCTTCCTTTTCTTTTTGAATCAAAGAAATGATTCCTTTTTCTTTTAATCCTTTTACTTGATTTGGATAAGCTTTTCTAAAATCAGAATATTTTAGTGGAATATTTGATTTAGCATATTCAAAAGCTTCTAATTCCTTTGGTGTTAAATGTGCTTCGATATCATTCATTTCCACCCATACTTCTTGCACTATAGAATGCTTAGAAGAAGT
>CACXEN010000099.1 GCA_902766675.1 uncultured Erysipelotrichaceae bacterium | reverse complement strand
TTTCAAACACGTTATTCTCATTAAACATTTGATTCAATTTTGTTTGATAAACATTGTCATCATAGTTTTGAATTTTTTCGACTAATTGTTCGTCACTCACAGCAAACTCAAACGGAAATTTTTCATCTCTTAAGTTCCATAACAGCTTGCCTCTTTCACCTTCATAAGCTACATAATCATCACAATATAGAAAAATCGGTATTTTCATTACGGCCGCATCAAAAGCAGCACTTGAATAATCCGTCATAAATGCATCACAGGCAGCTAATACCTCGTACATATCATCTACTCTACTGACATCAATAGTCATACTACTGTTATGTAATTCTGTTTCTAAATTTCGAGCTACTATTTGTGGATGAAGTCTCAAAGCTATTATCCATTGCCCTCCAAATTTATTTTCTAAAGCAACTTTTATCAACTCATAGTTTGGGAAATGATTACCAACCTCTACCATACGCTCCGTTGCTTGGCTTCCGCCCCGGAATGTCGGTGCATACATCATGAAATGTATTTCATCAAGATTACGTGTTTCTATTTTATATTTTTCACATAGTGATTGCTTAATTTTATTTTTTATTACTTTATTCTCAGTTACATTTACCAAAATGTCACATCTGGGTGAACCGGTTCGAAGCGTTTTCCCATTATATAGAGATCCTGTTTTTAACGTTCTATCATACCAGTCGGAATTTGAAAGCCAGAAATCCACTAACTCAGAATCATGCTTACTTACCAGATATGCAATTTTTGAAAAGGATGCGCCACGATCTAGACATGTTGGTTTAAAGCCAAGTTTTGCATGCCAGGTTTGGATATACACCTGTCCCTTCCTCTTTCTTACTTCTAGCTGTTTTCTACTATTATCAATCCAAAAATGTGCCGTAGATAATTCATGAGCTCTATTCCAAAGAGTATTTTTTACCACTCGAATTTCTTTAGGAAAAGTTTTACTAATATCATTTACAAGCCAAACAATCTCAAAGTCACTTTTCTGCCTGATTATTTCCTCTGCAATATATTTCGGATTACATGTATATCCTGTTGTCCCCTCGATACAACAAAATACAATTTTTTTAGGATTGATAGGAAAGATTCTGTTTAAATAAAATAAAATACTTTGTAATCTAGCCTTTCGTAGTCTATGTCTTATATATTTCTCTTCTTCCGTCATCATTGACTATACCCTTTGCATAAATGATTCTAATGTATACTTAAATGCATCCTCTATTCCAACCTGTGGTCTCCACCCTAAAGACATAATTCTATCAACATTCATAATCCCAAGTTTGAATGGCAGATATTTTAATTTCTGTTTAGTCGAATCAGTGTATGTAACCTGCACTTTCCCTTTAGAATCTAAGTCTGCAATAAGTTGAGCCAAATCTCTGATCGTTATTAAGTTTTCAGGATTAGCAATGTTATAGCTTGTCTCTTTTCCCTTTGTAAATGCTAAAAACATGGCTCCAACCGCATCTGCTACATAAGTGTATGTTCTCGCAGCACTTCCGTCTGATTGCAATATAATATTTTCTCCATCAAGTACATTCCGAATAAATTCCGCAAATGCCCTTCCATCATATAAAGAAATTCCCGGTCCAAATGTATGACACAATCTTACAGTTACATAATCTACACCATATTGTGCTTTATAACTGGCAAGCATAGTTTCACAAAGTCTTTTGGCCTCCGGATAACAAGCTCGTGCATTGTCAAAATGCATCGGTCCACAATCATTCTCCTTAATGCCATCCTCTGATTTCCATTCACCATATGTTTCTACTGTTGACACATAAAGTACTTTTTGAGCTTGATGGGTTCTTGCCATTTCTAATACATTTCGTGTTCCCAACACATGTCCCCATAGTGTATCAACCGGAGTTTCAGTAAAATCTTTTGGACTTGCAGCTCCTGCTGTATGGAAAACATAATCTATCACACCATCATAATCAATTGGTGTTTCAATATTCTGTATCATAACACTTAAATTAGGCAGTTTTAACTCTTGTCCAAATACTTCTTCTAACTTTTCTTTACTTCTGGCAAGTGCTATTATTTGAAGGTTAAGATTCCAGTCAATATCAGCCTTATTTAATGCTTCAACAATATACATGCCGAGCCTTCCTGTAGCTCCTGTTACAAGTACAGTCTTATTTCTAAATTGTTCCCAATCGATAGGATTATTCAATATAATATCTATATCTCTTGATTCAACCATGATTTTCTCCTCTACAGACCAAATATGTATTTGTTTTCTTCTAGTTCTAACATTGCTTTCAGAAAATAAAAATCCTCTGGAGTTGTAATTTTAACGTTTGCTCCTTGTTCCTTTACTAATTTAACTTTTCCACCTGATTTTGCATATACCATCGCAGCATCCAAAAGTGGCATTTCATTCTCGTCAAGCATATCAATTTCTCTATATGCATCTGTTAATTCTTTTACACGAAATGTCTGTGGTGATGTCAATGAATAAGTAGCTGATCTTTTCTTAAAATTATTAATATCAGCCTCTTCATTCTCCGTGATTACAACCGATTCTGTAACCGGGTGCACTGTAATCGCACATCCAGTTTGTTCTGCAACTCGAATATTTTCGGATATGGTCAATGGACTAACTAACGGTCTAACTCCATCATGAATTACAATCGTATCACTTTCTGTTGCTCCTATTGCAATAATCTCAGAAAGCCCCTTTTTTAAACTATTTTGTCTGTCGCTTCCTCCAACTATAATACTAACAACCTTTTTTATATGATATAAATCAACTAAATTTTGCATTTGCTCCACATAGCTTCCATGACACACAATAACCACTCTATCTACATCTTTACACTGTTCAAATTTTTCCAAGGTATAAACTATAATTGGCTTTCCAAGCAAATTCAAAAACTGCTTGGGCATTCCCCCATTTCTCATTCTTTGACCGACACCCGCAGCTAATATCATTGCATAATTCATGCTACTTTCCCCTATCCGCTATTCTATAATTTTATAAATAAACTTCCGGCTCATTCAATATAACATCTGTAATTCCTTTTTCTTCCAACGCATTCAAATCAAGCCTTGTACCAGTAGGCTTTTCGGGATACAAATGTCCTGATAACCAAGCACGTACTGTGTAGTCATCCAAATCTTTTTGAGGCACATCCATTCCTCTCCAAAATGGGTGTAATGCCATTGCACCACAACCTCC
>CACXEN010000098.1 GCA_902766675.1 uncultured Erysipelotrichaceae bacterium | reverse complement strand
TACTTCGACAATCCTAGATATATCGTAAAAATAAACATACCTAGGCCAAGTACAGCATAATATAAACTAAAACGGTCACCTACAATATATCTAATCCCTTGAAGAACTGCCTGTGATTCTTCAGGTCGTATCGCAAAATATATACATAAAAGGATAACAGTAGTAAGTGGAATAAAAATTGAAATCCAATCCATTTGTGTGGTCTGATTTTTATTGTTCACAAGTCGTTCCTATCTAAAACTTATCTATTACTATTCTATCAAAACGATGAAAGCGCTTCAATTCCTCTTTCAGTTTCCAAAATACTTTTGATAAACTTCTTTTGCGAATCCCGGATTATCTGTAATGATTGCAGTTACCTCTTTATTCGCACATTTTAAAATATCTTCTTCTGAATCTACCCACCAAACATAGGTTTTTAAATTATATTTTTTTACACCTTCCATCGTATCCGGTAAATTCAAGTTATAGCAAACAGGATTTATGGCTGTAGCACCATGTTTATAAGCATATTCTGGAAAACCAATTGGGTTATCCCAATATAAGAATCCTACATCAGCATCTGGTTTTAATTCTAATAAATGCACACATGTAAAATGATTAAATGAAGAATAATTCACTCTATCTTCTAATCCATTCTCTTTGACACACTTCAAAACTTTTTCTTCTAATTTGTCATAATAGAAAACACTCGTTTTTAGTTCAATATCAATTGTTAAGTTTGTTGGTTTTATTAAATCAAATACTTCTTGCAATGTAGGTATTTGTTGAGGACCAAATTCTTTAAAATTTTGATTGAAATCAAATTGTCTTAATTCATCAAATGTATAATCTTTCAGATATCCTTTTCCATTACTTGTACGATCAATTAATTCATCATGGCAAATCACCATCACATCATCTTTTGTGAGTTGTACATCTAACTCAATACCATCTGCACCTGCATCAATTGCATGTTGAAAAGATAATAAAGTATTCTCTGGTGCAGTCGCACTAGAACCACGGTGTGCCCAAATTAAAGGTATTTTTGTCATAGAGAAATTCTTCCTTAACAACATCATACATGATTTATTGCCTCTTGCGTAGTCACAATTTAAAAAGTAGAATGAAAATAAGTAATCTATAGTAATCAGAAAGGATTCAAATAGAGACATGAAATATGATATTACCATAATTGGTTCTGGTATTATTGGTAGCTCAATTGCCTACTACCTTTCAAAGTACGATTGTTCTATTTTAGTCGTTGACAAAGAGAATGATGTAGCGAATGAAGTTAGTATGGCAAATAGTGCTATCGTACATGCTGGACACGACCCTAAGCCAGGGACATTAAAGGGAGAGCTCAATGTGAAAGGAAACCGCATGTATCCAAAGCTTTGCGAAGATTTAGGCGCAAGCTATGTGAATTGTGGTGCTTTTACAGTAATGTACTCTGAAGAACAACGTGAGACATTCAATGATTTAGTAGAAAGAGCGAAACAGCGTAACATTCCTTATGAAATCTTAAGTAAAGAGGAAGCGTTAGCGCAAGAAGAGAATATTACAGATAATGTAATTCAAGTCCTATCACTACCTACTACTTCTATTGTGATTCCTTGGGAAATCGCATTAAAAGAATTACAAGTCGCAATATTAAATGGAGCTGAAGTGAAATTAAATTGTGAAGTTAATGGCATTGATGCTAACGATAATGGCTTCATTTTACATACAAATCAAGGCGATATAGAAAGCACTTATGTCATAAATAGTGCTGGTCTATTCTCTGATGTCGTCGCAAATATGTTAGAACCACAAGAATATGAAATTAATACGAGACGTGGTGAATATTTTGTATTAAGTCATGACGCAAAAGACTTTGTGAATCATATCATTTACCCTATTCCTACATCTAAAGGAAAAGGTATTCTAGCAGTACCTACTGTAGATAAAAATATATTATTAGGCCCAACTGCAGATAAAATTGATAGTAAATATGGTATTAATACAACCGCAGATGGTTTAAATCAAGTGAGAACATCGATATTCAATTGTTTAAAGAATGTTCCATTACATCATATTATTCGAACATTTGCTGGAATTCGCCCTTCTCTTGAATATCGTGATTTCATTATTAAAAAAGCAGATAATTATGATCACTTTATCAATCTAATTGGAATCGATTCACCAGGTATTGCTAGTGCTCCTGCTATTGCGGAATATGTAGAAAACTTAATGGATTTACCATATCCAATCAAAGATTCCTACGAAACCAAAAATCCATATCATAATGCATTCCAAAATATGTCAGTTGAGGAAAAAGATGCATATATTAAAACACATCCAGAATATGGCAATATCGTTTGTCGTTGCGAACAAATTTCTGAAGGTGAAATTATTGACTGTATCCATCAACCACTAGGAGCCACATCTATTAAAGCAGTAAAGAAAAGAGTGCGTCCTGGTATGGGTAAATGCCAAGGTGGATTCTGCCAACCTCTTGTATTAGAAATACTCGCAAGAGAATTACATATCAAACCAGAAGAAGTTTTATATGACCAAATTGGTTCAAATGTAGTATTAGATTGGAAAGGAGGCCACGAAGATGCGTAAGGTACAATGTGTCATTATTGGTGGTGGTTCAGCTGGTCTAGCTGCTGCAGTTGAATTAAAGAAAAATGGAATTGATGATATTCTCATCCTTGAAAAAGGTCCTGAAGCTGGTGGTATTTTAAACCAATGTATTCATAATGGTTTCGGCTTACATGAATTCAAAGAAGAATTATCAGGACCTGCATATGCGGAAAGATTCATCAATCAAATTCATGAATTAAATATACCAATTGAATGTAATACAACTGTTACTGCCTTCTATCCTGATAAAACAATAGAAGTATCCAATTCTAATGGATATGAAGTTATTCAAGCTGATGCAGTAATACTCGCAATGGGATGCCAAGAAAGAACGGCCGGTCAAATTCAAATACCTGGTTTTAGACCACAAGGTGTTTATACAGCTGGTACAGCCCAAAGATATGTGAATATCGATGGATATTCCATTGGAAAAAAAGTATTTATTTTAGGATCAGGTGATATTGGCTTAATTATGGCTAGACGTATGACTTTAGAAGGCGCAAAAGTTTTAGGTGTCGCTGAGTTGATGCCATATTCCAACGGTCTTCAAAGAAATATTGTGCAATGTTTAAAAGATTATGATATACCACTATATTTATCACATACAGTTACTAACATTGAAGGCTATCCTAGACTTAAAAAAATCACTATTACCCAAGTAGATGAAAATAGACAACCTATTGCTGGAACAGAGAAAGAATTTGAAGTAGACACATTACTGTTGTCTGT
>CACXEN010000097.1 GCA_902766675.1 uncultured Erysipelotrichaceae bacterium | reverse complement strand
ATACCTAAATCTGCAATATGGCCATGGAACCAAACACCCATAGATACTGCAGTAAATATATCATCAACAAATGTAAGCATAGCTAGTATAATTCCGGCGAGTTAATCACCGCTGCCAGCTTGGGCAAGAGCTTGGTTGCCAACTTCATTTATATAAACTCTTCCATCAGGTGAGGCAACAATTGTATTGCTGCCTTTTAGAACAAGATATAAACCATGCTCTTTTGCGAAATTTGTTGCATATTCTAATTTGCGGTCAGTGATTGTCTTTGTATTAATGTTTACCATTCCTGCGAATTCTGCAATATGTGGTGTTAATATTAACGGACATTTAACAAATTGAAGGATATATGTATTTTGATGAAGTAAACGAAGAGCTTCTGCATCTAGAACTACAGGGACTGTACTATTTTGCAAAATAAGATCCATGCATTGAAGCTTTCGATCCATTCTTACAGCACCACTACCAAATAAAATTGCTTTGCTAGGACTAATTAGTGGTGCTATTACTTCTTCTCTATAAGTATCTAGCAGATACAGATAAGAAAAATACATTCTCAATGGAAAAGTACATGCAAAGAAGAAGTCATTCTTAAAGATTAATGATGAGATAGAATTCTATGACATTGGAATAATGTAAGAAAATCTTACTTTACAAAATTCTAGTGTGTGTTATTATAGAAATGTAAGAAATTCTTACTTAAGGAGGTATTATCATGAGCGTTGATTTATTAACTGTATCTTCTAAAGGTCAGATTGTATTGCCTGCAGAAATTAGAAAAGCATTGTCAATTAATTCTGGTGATAAATTAGCTGTATTTGCTAGTGACGATGTGATTATGCTTAAAGCCATTAAAATGCCAACAGCAGATGAATTTAAATCAAAGTTAAAACTAGCTAGCAAATGGGCAAAAGAAGTTGGTTATAAAGAAGAAGATGTCAATGACATTATTAAATCTGTTAGAAAGAATAAGAGAAAGTAATGAAAATTGTCGTTGATACAAATGTTGTTATATCTGGAACATTCTTTAAAGGATATCCTAGAAAAGTTATTGAAGCTATAAGCGATAACAAATTTGAAGCCTTTGTTACAACTGAAATTGTTGCTGAATATAAAGAGGTTGTTTCTGAAATGATTAACAGGAAGCAAGGTAATCTGGATCACAATATTCTTGATTACTTCATTTCTAAACTCAACTTTGTTGATAAAAAGTCAAATGTAAAAGTCTGTAGAGATCCAGATGACAATAAATTCATTAACTGTGCTCTAGATTCTAAATCTTTGTTTATTGTTAGTGGAGATAAAGATTTACTTACTATCGAAAAGTATGAAGATATAGAGATTATTACAGCAGCAGAATTCTGCAAAAAGTATTTAAAATAACTTAAAACATGGAAAAGGAATGAATCCTTTTCTAATATCAATGTTTATTAGGACATTTATGATTTATAGATGTCCTTTTATTATTGCCAAAGATTCTTTAGAAAAGTAAAGGAGGAATTACATTTATGGCTTTTTTAAAACATAGTCGGTGTACTTTAAACATTAGTAATTAAACAAGATAATAGTAAACGTAGTGAAAGTAGAATTGTTAGAAAAAGAATGGATCAATTATGTAATGAATATGGATTCAAAAAAGTAGTATTCCATTCTCTAAGGCATTTAAGTACCAAATATAAATTGAAAATGACAGGCGGCGATATAAAGTTCGTACAAGGCGATAGAGGCCATGCAGAAGCAGAAATGGTTACAGATGTTTACTCGGAGATTGTTGACGAGGATAGACGTCTAAATGCACAAAAAATGGATGATGATTTCTATCAAAAAGTAGAAGTCAAAGATCCTGAACCTGAAGCAATTTCAGAAGAAGAATTGTTATTAAAACTATTGAGGAATTTGACTCCCGAGGAGAAACAAAGACTTCTTGGAACTCTGTAAGGAACAAGCCCCTACATAGTGAAAATGAAGATTGCCAACAAAAAAATGTTGGCAAAACAGGCAATTTGCCAACAATTTGGAACATGCCCCAAATTCTGGTGGCCAAAATTACTGTAGAAATGTTTGTAAAAAATAGAACTACTAAACTTAAAATCAAAGTCATTGTACTTCCATGACTTTAGAATATAAAAACGCTGTAAGTCCTTTATTTATCGACTTACAGCGTAATGGACATGGCCTCGACGAGCGGATTCGAACCGCTGGCCTACAACTTAGGAGTTCTAAAAGCTATGTTTACTCTAGTATTATCTAGGTACATAGAAATGCGCGTAGATGCACTATTTGCAAGGGAAGCAGAAGGTCTATATGTATT
>CACXEN010000096.1 GCA_902766675.1 uncultured Erysipelotrichaceae bacterium | reverse complement strand
GAGTGAATTAAATAACTGGCCAGATAAACCACATAGAAAATGTGCTCGTATTGTTGGTGATACGATGGGTAAATATCACCCACATGGTGACTCATCTATTTATGGTGCATTAGTTTATATGGCACAGTCATGGAATATGCGTGAAATGTTAGTGGATGGGCATGGTAACTTTGGATCAGTTGATGGAGATGATCCAGCTGCTATGCGTTATACAGAAGCTAGACTTTCAAAAATCGCAGTGGAAATGCTAAGAGATTTAGATAAAGACACTGTTGATATGGAAGATAACTTTGACGCAACAGAAAAAGAACCTACAATTTTACCTTCTAGATTCCCTAACTTAATTGTGAATGGATCATATGGTATTGCGGTAGGTATGGCCACAAATGTGGCACCACATAATCTAGGGGAAACAGTTGATGGAATTATTGCAGTAATGGATAATCCAGAAATTACTACTACGGAATTGATGCAATATATCAAAGGTCCTGACTTCCCTACTGGTGGTTATATTTTAGGAAGATCTGGTATTCGCCAAGCATTTGAAACAGGCCGTGGTACTGTTGTAATGCGTGGTAAAACAGAAATTCAAGATTTACCAAATGGAAAATCTAGAATTATTATCTATGAACTTCCATATATGGTAAATAAAGCGAATCTATATGAAAGAATCGCACAATTAGCTAGAGATAAAGTAATTGAAGGCATTACAGATATACAAGATATTTCAAATATGGATGGTATACGTCTTGTGATTGAATTAAGAAAAGACATACAACCAGAAGTATTATTAAATCAATTGTATAAACTAACCCCTCTTCAATCTAACTTTGGTGTCAACAATGTCGTATTATTCGATGGTGTTCCTCGCCAAGCTAGTATGAAGGACTTGATGAATGGATATATCAATTTCCAAAAAGAGGTTATTGTAAGAAGAACACAATTTGATTTAAATAAAGCAAAAGATAGAGCACATATCTTAGAAGGATTACGTATTGCAGTAGATAACTTAGATGAAGTAATCCATACAATTCGTAATTCAAAAGATCCACAAGAAGCACAACCTAAATTGATGGAAAAATTCAATCTATCTGAAATCCAAGCAAAAGCTATCTTGGATATGCAATTTAGAAGATTGACAGGTTTGGAAAGAGAAAAGATTGAAAATGAATATCAAGAATTACTTGTGACGATTGCGGATTTAGAAGATATCTTAGCGAATGCAAGTCGTGTAAATGACATCATTAAAAATGAATTGTTAGAAATTAAAGAAAAATATGGTGATCCAAGACGTTCTGAAATCACTGATGCAGAAGCAGATATGCTGGATGAAGACCTCATACCTGTACAAAATGTTGTGATTTCTCTATCCGCAAATGGATATATTAAGAGAATGACAACAGATAACTATCGCGTACAAAACCGTGGTGGTAAAGGTATTAAAGGTATGGAACTCAATGAGGATGACGTAACAGATCAATTTATCTCAATGTCTACGCATGATCACCTACTCGCCTTTACGAATACAGGTCGTGTATTCAGAATGAAAGGTTATAACATTCCTGAATATTCACGAACAAGTAAAGGTATTCCAGTTGTAAATCTCTTACAAATGGACAGAGAAGAAAAAATAAAAGCTTTAGTTCCATATACAGATGAATCAAAAGCGCAATATCTATGTTTCGTAACAAGAAATGGTTTAATAAAGCGAACAAAGATTGAAGAATTCTATAACATCAATCGAAATGGTAAAATTGCAATTAAACTAAATGAAGGTGATGAGCTAGCATTTGTAAAAGATACGGATGGTAGTAGCGAAATCATTCTTGCTGGATCAAATGGTAAAGCTGTTCGATTTAAAGAAGAAGGTGTTAGACCATCAGGAAGAAGTGCTAGAGGTGTTAAAGGATTTAATACAGATGGTGGTTATGTTGTAGGTATGGCAACAAGCCAAGAAGGAGAATATATTCTTACAATTACAGAATATGGATATGGTAAGAAGTCCCCTATTGGTGAATTCCGTATGACTAGCCGCGGTACAAAAGGTGTTAAAGCTGTAAACATCACAAATAAAACAGGTTCTCTTGTATGTATGAAAGCTGTGGATGGTGATGAGGATTGTATGATAATGACAGATGGTGGAATTATCATCAGAATTTCACTCAATCAAGTTCCTATTCACGGAAGAGCTACACAAGGTGTACATGTCATTAATGTAAAAGACGAACAAAAAGTAGCAACTGTTGAAGTTTTACAACCTGAACCTGAAGAAGAAACTGTTGAGGAAACAGAGGAAAAGAGCGAATAAACT
>CACXEN010000095.1 GCA_902766675.1 uncultured Erysipelotrichaceae bacterium | reverse complement strand
CCTTATATGAAAGATTAGTTAAAGAATATTTTGGTGAAGCACTTACGTTAGATGATGAAGTGAAATATGAATGGGCAAGAATTCCACATTTCTATAGACCATTCTATGTATATGTATATGCGACAGGATATTCTTCTGCTGTAGCTTTATCTGAAAAGATTCTCGAGCAAAAAGAAGTAGCGGTAAAACAATACTTAGAATTCTTATCTATGGGTGGTAGTGCATATCCACTAGATGAACTAAAACATGCAGGTGTGGATTTATCTACACCAGAACCTATTGAAAAAGCATTGGAAAAGTTCTCTAGAGTATTAGATGAAGCTGAAAAGATTGCGGATGAATTAGGATATTAAAAAATACACGCTTCGGCGTGTATTTGACAATCCTAAAACATTGTAAAAAATATAATTGTAAACAATATAGGAGAATGCTATGGGATTTTATGATTTAAGTGTCACAAAACGTGATGGTAGTGAATTATCTTTAAAGGATTATGAAGGTAAAGTTGTTGTAGTTGTAAATACAGCAACTGGTTGTGGATTTACACCTCAATATAAGGATTTAGAGAATCTCTATGAGAAATATCATGAAAAAGGATTGGAAATCATAGATGTTCCATGTAATCAATTTGCGAATCAAACACCAGGTACAGATGATGAAGTACATGAATTCTGTACATTAAAGTACAATACGCAATTTGATCAAATGAAGAAAGCAGATGTAAATGGTGAAAATGCAATTTCTTTATTCCAATATTTAAAGAATGAAAAAGGATTTGAAGGATTTGGAAAAGGCGCAAGTGCTTTAGCAATGAGTGCGATGATGAAAAAAATCGATAAAAACTATAAAGAGAATCCAGATATTAAATGGAATTTCACAAAGTTTGTAGTAGATCGTAGTGGCAATGTTGTCGCAAGATTTGAACCAACAATCAATATGAAAGAGTTGGAAAAATGCGTTGCAGAATTAATCTAAAGCAGGCAAGTTGAAGTAAATATATGAGCTTTATCGCTCTAGGCATTTCTTCAAATGCCTACTTTTTTTAATCGTGGTATAATTTTTCTATGCAAAAAGAAAAATCGTGTGGAGCAGTTATTCTAAAAAAACAGGATGATTCATATAAATTCCTATTGATTCGCCAAAACCAAGGACATTGGTGTTTTCCAAAAGGACATGTAGAAGATGGGGAAACAGAGATAGAAACTGCAAAAAGAGAAGTATTAGAAGAGTGCGGCATTGATATTACATTCCGTGATGGGTTTCGTGTTACTACATCATATTCTCCAAAAGTAGATGTAATTAAAGAAGTTGTTTATTTCTTGGCTGATTATAAAAGTGGTGACATAACATTACAAAAAGAAGAAGTACAAGATTCTATCTGGTGTAAAGCAGGTGAAGCTAGTGCTTTAATCACTTATGATAATGATCGCAATATATTAATGAAAGCTATTGAGTATTTAAAGAATCACGATGAGTCATTTGAGGAGCTTGTTTAATGATGCAACGTATGCGAATAGAAGCTTTAAGCGAATTGTATAAACAGGCAATACAATTGGAATATCAACTACAAGATGATACGTATACTCATCGCTTTTTTATGGTTAGAAGTAATATACAAGAAGTTTTAATTGTGGATACATATCTTTCTGATTGTGTACATATGAATCTTTTATCGAAATCAAATGGTTATGATAAAAGAACATTGGATTTTATAACTGAAAAAGTAATACGCCAATATCATCCGAAACAAATTATTTTAGATCGCATTGATGGATTTACAACCAATCAAATACAAGCAGCTGGATATTTTGCGAAAGGAGATCATTTCCAAAAAGTAATTGATCCAGATCGTTTGAAAATGGAAGACATGATATTTGATGATGAAGGATATATAATCCATCAAGGTAAAATCAAAGATGTAACTTTTGGATTCTTTAATTCAAGTCGGAATGGTTGTGGATGGATTGCGGCATATAATATTTTGAAAATGTTAGGAAAAGAAAAACCAATATCTTATTGTGCAAATAGTCTTTCAAGATTTTCAATAACTGGTAAATTATTTGGACAAGAATTTTTTACACTATATCACTGGTTAAGAAAAGAAGGTGTCAAAGCGAAGTTATCTCTTGTATCACAAAGAAGCTCGATTCAGCATATGAAAAATAGTTTATGTGGAATATTACTATATACACATAAAAAAGGGTCACATTATACATCTTATCGATATTTTGATGGAAATGCAGTGCATTTCTATAATGCAGTATATGGATCAAGAAATCACTTTATGGACCCTGAAGAATTCATGAAGACAAAAGCATTTTTGCCAGTCGCAATGTTAATATATGTTGAGGAAGTATGATTAATACAGTAGTAGATATTAAAGATATTACATATAGCTATAGCGAAGATAAAGACTTAGTTTCTAGTATTGAAAAAAGAGGTATCGCTATTCCTGTACATGTAAATAAAGTAGATGATGGATATATTTGTGTTGATGGGCATAAAAGATTAACAGCTTGCCAAATTCTATCTGAAAAAAATGAAAAGTTTAGAAGAATACCAATCCTTATCCTAAATGATTATTCAAAAGCAGGTAGTGCTTTTTGGGGAAATACACAGAATAAACACTAATTATGGAAAGATTACAAAAGGTTATTGCAAAAGCAGGTATCGCATCAAGAAGAAATGCGGAAAAACTCATTGAACAAGGACGTGTTAAAGTGAATGGCAAAATCGTTCGTGAAATGGGTGTGCAAGTTGATGTGAATGATGAGATTGTAGTGGATAATAAACCAATTCATAAAGAAGAGAAAGTTTATTATCTTTTTAACAAACCGAAAAATGTAATAACAACTGTTACAGATACACATGATAGAACAACTGTTTTAGATTATTTTAGTGATGTTAGAGAAAGAATATATCCTGTTGGCAGATTAGATTATGAAACAACCGGATTATTAATTCTTACGAATGATGGTGATTTTGCGCAAAAGATGATGCATCCAAAAACACATGTTAATAAAACATATTGTGTTACGGTTGAAGGAATATTTACGGATAAAATGGCACAGTTGTTGGCAGATGGAATTTTACTTGAAGGCAAAAAGACATTACCAGCAATCATAGAAATACTATCTAGATCAAAAAAGAAGAACCAAACAGTTTTGAATATTACAATCTTTGAAGGAAGAAATAGAGAAATCAGAAAGATGATGGAATATTTTCACTGTAAAGTGATTCATTTAGATCGTATAGCTTATGGCACATTAGATTTAGGTAAACTGCAAAGAGGAAAATATCGTAAGCTACGATCTTATGAAATAAAAAAACTGATTGCGCTTGTGAATCAAGACGGAATCAGTGATTGAATGATTTCTTCATCAGGATCAATATAAATTGTTTTATAGTTTGTGAGTTGTACCATACCTGGTTTTGCGCCAGGTATTTTTTTCAGGTTTTTTACTTGGCAATAGTTTACTGGTACAGAGGAAGACATTCTACCTTTTGAATAATATGCCGCAAGCATGGCGCATAAACGTATATCATCTTCGCTAGGCGTATCTTTATGCAATATTACATGGGCACCATGATAATCTTTGGCATGGAACCAATATTCATTACGCTTTGCGATGTGCCATGTCAATTCATCATTTTGTAGGTTATTCTTACCGATTGAAATCAATGTATTTTCATCAGTTTGAATTTGAACAATAGAAAGCTTTTGTTTTTTGGCTTT
This sequence comes from uncultured Erysipelotrichaceae bacterium, assembly GCA_902766675.1. Lineage (GTDB taxonomy): Bacteria > Bacillota_I > Bacilli_A > Erysipelotrichales > Erysipelotrichaceae > Bulleidia. The sequence goes on along the minus strand of CACXEN010000095.1, from coordinate 3,959 downwards.
CTTTTTATTGTTGGTTTTCGCTTTGATATAACCAAGTTGTGTTAGTTCATCTTTGATTTCAATTGCCGTATAGTAATCTGCTTGTTCTAATTGTTGTAAGATACCTTCAAAGTAGTTGATCTCGTTGTTGCAGATATCAATTTGTTCTTGGATATAAGTTTGTCCTTTTTTTAATTTTTTATATTTTTGATAATACTTCTTTGCGTTTTGTTTACCATCTAACTTTGCGTCTAATGGAATTTTAATATCGCTATCACTTTCATAATCTTTTAATATGATTTCGCTTTGACCTTTTGTGTCAGTAATATTATAGGTATATAAAAGTTCACCATATTTATTATATTTGTCACAATCAATTGCTTGATCTAATTCATTCATTAAGCGTGGGAGCTTTTGGCGATAATGCTTCAGTTGGCGGTTGGTGAGATGATAAATATCTCCGGTTACTTGTTTGATTCTTTCTTTTTCTTCTTTGTGGTAATAAAGAATATCAAAGCCTTCAAAAAAAGGATAACTTTTGTTTAAACCACAACTTTTTAATTCAATACAATGAAATACTGCTTCATTATTGTGATTGGCAATAAATAATTGATTGGATTTTTCAATCTCTTGCATGATGTCATGGAATGATTCACCATTCGCTAAGCGATATTCCACTTCTTTGGCAAGAAAAGGGGAAAAGCCAGCAAATTGAGCAACAAGTGATTTATCTGGATTAATCTCTTGTACAACAAAAGGATCTTCTTTCATTTGCGCTTTAATAGGCTCAAACATAGCACCAGGATGAATAATACGATTGTTTGTTTCGGAAGGTGCGATACGTTTTAAAGCATCTATAATTTTACCTTCATTGTTCACAAGAATCATATTGGCATATTGCCCCATCAATTCAACATATAATTTTAAATATTCAATATCTCCAAGGTTGTTGCGTCTACGTATTTGAATCACACACCAACGATCTAAACCAAATTGTTCAATCGTCTCCATGATGGAGCCTTCCAAATACTTTCTTAATACCATCACAAAAGAACGAGGTTCACTTGGTGTTGGATAATTTCTTTTAGAAAAAAGTATTCTATTATAAACAGAATGGCAGGAGATGAGTAATTGTTTTTTACCATCTTCTCCATGTGTTTGGAATAAAATTTCTGTATTTGAAATATCCCAAATCTTTTGTATACGAAGTGGGAATGATTTTGCTATTTCAGGAACGACTTTATGTAGTAAAATACCATCTAATGCCATATGAAACCTCTCATGGTGGTAATTATAGCATGATTGACTAAGCATGATAAAATTCATATGATGGTATAGGAGGGCAATATGAAACAAGGACTTTTAATTGTATTGAGTGGACCTTCAGGTGTAGGTAAGGGTACAGTCTTAAAAGAATTGATGAAAGATGAATCTTTAAAACTTTCATATTCTATTTCAATGACAACTCGTAAAATGCGTGAAGGAGAAGTGAATGGAGAAAACTATTACTTTGTGTCACGTGAAGAATTTGAAAAAGCTGTGGACGAAGGTAAAATGTTAGAACATGCTGAATTCGTCGGTAATTATTATGGAACACCTTTAGATGAGGTTGTGAAACTTAGAAAAGAAGGACGTAATGTTATTCTTGAAATTGAAGTGCAAGGCTGTAAACAAGTACAAGAAAAAGTTCCTGATGTGTTAACGATATTCCTTGTACCTCCTAGTATGGAAGAATTGGAAAAGAGAATTCGTGGACGTAAAACAGAGCCAGAAGAAATCATTCAAGAACGTTTAGCTAAAGCAGAACGTGAGATGAAAATGATGGATCAATATAAATATGTTATATGCAATGATGATGTTAAACTTGCTACAGATATCATTTCTGTCATCATCAAACGACATGTAGAAAAGATGAATGAAGCTGAATAAGCTTCTTTTTTTATAGGGATTGCGAAAGCGGTTACATTTGTGCTAATATGGAAACTGTAGATAAAAGGTGTAGTTTCCATGTCTGAATTACGTAGAGACATTATCGATGCCGCAATGAAAAACTTCAAAGAAGTTGGAATGAATTTTACTTTGGATGTTATTGCATCGGATTTACATATATCAAAAAAGACAATCTATAAAGTTTTCGAGAATAAAGAAGAACTACTTTTAAGTATGCTTGATGAGGCATATGAAAATATTTATTTGATGAAAGAAAGAATTCTAAAATCTAATTTAGATCTTATCGATAAAATCAAACAAGTCATGATTGCTTTACCAGATGAATATATGGTTTTTGATTATCGACATATTGAACAATTAAAAGATCAATATCCTTTAGTCCATAAAAGAATGAGTGAATATCTAAATTCAGAATGGGATCCAATTGTTAAGTTGTTGGAAGAAGGTATGAAAGAAAAGATCATTAAAAAAATTGATATACCTACATTTAAGCAAATCTTTACATCTTCAATAGAAGGATTCTTATATTCAAACTTCTTATATGAAAATAAAATCACATATGAAGAAGCATTAGGTAAATTGATTGATTATTTGGTAGATGGCATTAAGGGGTAACGAAATGAAAAGAATAAATGATAATTGGCAATTTGTTGAAGAATTCAGCAATGCTTTTTTACGCAATGAAGTCGTTGGTAAAAGTGTTCGTTTGCCGCACACAGTAAAAGAGTTACCACTGCATTACATTGATCATAATGATTATCAAATGATTAGTGGATATCATAGAAAATTAATCATTGATGAAGATTTAAGTAATAAAAAAGTCTTTTTACAATTTGATGGAGCTGCACATATCGCGACTGTATATGTGAATCAAAAAGAAATGATGACACATCGATGTGGATATACTGGATTTCGTGTTGATGTAACAGATGTTATCAAAGAAGGTGAAAATGATTTACATGTAAAACTTGACTCAACAGAGAATCCTGCAATTCCTCCATTTGGATTTGTGATAGATTATTTAACATTTGGTGGAATATATCGCGATGTCTATTTAGATATTAAAGATAAAGCATATATAGAGGATATTTATGTTACGACACCAAGTTTGAAACAGATTCATATTGATTTGAAATATAGTGATGCAGTGCATGATACAAATGTAGATATTTCAATTTTAGATGCAGATGGAAATGAAGTATTAAAAGAAACGACAACAACATCAAAAAAATCAATTGATTTCACAATTGATAATGCAAATGTTTGGTCTATTGATCATCCATATTTATATCGTTGTATTGTAGATATTGGAAGTGATAAGAAAGAAGTATCTTTTGGTATACGAACAATCGAAGTAAAACCAAATCAATTCTTATTAAATGGCGAAGAAGTATTTATAGTTGGCTTGAATCGTCATCAATGTATCCCATATGTAAATTATGCATTCTCTGATTCGCTACAAGTAGAAGATGCTCGTATTTTAAAAGAAGAATTGCATGTAAATATGGTTAGAACATCTCATTATCCACAAAGTCATAGATTTATAGAAGCATGTGACAAAATGGGTTTATTGGTATTTACAGAAATACCTGGTTGGCAACATATTGGTGATAAAGAGTGGAAGAAGCAAGCAATAGAAAATACAAGAGAGATGGTGATGCAATATAGGCAACATCCGTCTATTGTGATATGGGGTGTACGTATCAATGAATCACAAGATGATGATGACTTCTATCGCATCACAAATGATGTAGCACATCAACTAGATCCAACGCGACCAACATCTGGTGTTCGCTATTTAGAAAAGAGTTCTTTATTAGAAGATATTTATAGCTATAATGATTTCTCTCATAATGGAATTACGCCAGGTGCGAAAGCAAAAAAAGATGTAACTTCGGATATGAATAAACCATTATTAATATCTGAATCAAATGGACATATGTTTCCAACGAAGGCATATGATTCTTGGGAAAAAAGACAAGAACATGCACTTAGACATGCACGGGTTATGAACCAAGCAAAATTAGATG
>CACXEN010000094.1 GCA_902766675.1 uncultured Erysipelotrichaceae bacterium | reverse complement strand
TAGAAAAATGGCCAGTACGATATATCCAAATATTACTACCTAGAATTTATATGATTATCGAAGAAATTGATCGACGTTTTATCAATGAGATACATCAAAAATTCCCAGAAGATTATGATCTTGCGGAGCGTGTACGTATTATTCGTGATGATCAAGTACATATGGCACATTTAGGTATCATAGGTTCGCATAGTGTAAATGGTGTCGCAAGAATACATACAGAAATTTTAAAGACAAGTGTATTCAAAGATTTTTATAGAATCTATCCAAAACTCTTTAACAATAAAACAAATGGTATTACACCAAGAAGATGGCTTGAATATGCCAATCCAGAACTAACCCATTTAATTGAAAAGAAAATTGGAAAAGGATATCAGAAGGATTATACACAATTAGAAAAACTTGAAAAATATGCAAGTAAAAAAAGTGTGCAAGACGCATTCTTAGAAACGAAGAAAATCAGAAAAGAAATATTAGCGAAGTATGTAAAGAATATGATGGGAATGGAATTGGACACGGATGCAATCTTTGATGTGCAAGCGAAGAGATTACATGCCTATAAGAGACAGTTATTAAATATCATGCATGTGATTTATCGCTATCAACTCTTAAAGAGTAATCCAAAGAAATATCCATATCCAAATCATGTATATTTCTTCGCTGCAAAAGCTGCTAGTAGCTACACATTTGCGAAAAAGGTCATTAAGTTAATTAATTGTGTGGCAAGAGTTATCAATAATGATCCAGATGTAAAAGATAGAATTAAAGTAGTATTCCTTCCAAACTACAATGTGTCTATTTCTGAAATTCTTGTGCCAGCTACAGATGTTAGTGAACAAATAAGTACTGCTGGTAAAGAAGCAAGTGGTACAGGAAATATGAAATTCATGATGAATGGAGCGATTACACTAGGTACTTTAGATGGCGCAAATATTGAGATAGACCAACATGTTGGAAGAGAAAACGATGTCATCTTTGGATTATCTGTAGATGAAATTAATGCGGAAAGACAGTATTATAGCGCAAGAAATGTATATGAGGAAGATGAAAGAATACGCAATGTATTAAATACATTCCTAGATGATACATGGTCACAAGATAAAGACGACTTTAAGCTTATCTATGATGAATTGTTGGTAAAGAATGATGAATTCTTTGTGCTAAGAGATTTTGATGCATATGTAAAAGCACAAGAAGAAGTCGAGAAGAGATATTTAGATCGCAATATGTGGGCAAAGAGTTGCTTAATCAATATCGCAAAAAGTGGATATTTCTTTAGTGATCGAACAATAGCAGAATATGCCAAAGATATATGGAAGCTTAAGCCTTTAGAAATCTAGTAGATATCGATTGAATCTGATAAAATAAAAACACCGAAAGGTGTTTTTAATATGGGAAGTATGCAAGCATTTTTAGATGATTTTGGGAAGATAACGGTTTTAATTAATCGAAATTTTTATGGCGGAAGATCCGATAGTTTTTATTTATGTGCAGATAAAGGATATTGCAAGGATTTAGTGATTAATACCGTTCAAGATTTAGAATATGAAATAAGATATGAACTCGTAGCTCCAGCAGGAATGCGATTTGGTAGTAAATATACATTGCGTGAACAACATGGCTTAGAAGCACCACTTGTGCATCGATTAATTGTAAACACAAAACAATTCAACGATCGTTTCTATTATGCAGGAAATGACTTAGGTGCTACTTATACCAAAGAACATACTGAATTTGCGCTATGGGCACCAACCGCAATCGATGTCATTTTAAAAATTCATTTGAGAGATAAAGAATATACATATCCAATGGAAAGAGGAAATAAAGGTGTATATCGTTTGCGTGTACAAGGTAATCTTGAAAAGGCTACCTATACATATTTAGTGAATCGAAATGGAGAAGTTGTAGAAACACCTGATCCATATGCATTAAGTTCTACTGCCAATGGAAAAGAAAGTGCAGTCATTGATACACAAAAATTATTTGCGATTGAAGATGTAAAACTAGAACCGATGCGTAGTGCGCTCGACGCAATTATTTATGAATGTAGTATTAGGGATATGACATCTTCTTTGCGTACTAATACAAAAGAGCATGGCACATTCAATGCGTTAAGAGAAAAGAATACGAAATATCAAGAGATTGATACAGGGTTTAGTCATATTCAATCGCTTGGTGTTACGCATGTGCAGTTTTTACCAGTCATGGACTTTGCGACTGTGAATGAATATGCGCCAAAGAAAAACTATAACTGGGGATACGATCCATTTTCTTATATCGTACCGGAAGGTAGTTATTCTTCTGATCCTGATGATCCATATGCACGTTGTATAGAATTAAGAAAACTTGTTGTCGCAATGCATAAAGCGAATATACGTGTAAATTTAGATGTTGTATTTAATCATGTTTATGATGTAGGCACATCTCCATTTGATCGTTGTGTACCATATTATTACTTTAGATATAACGAACAAGCATATTTATCCAATGGTTCTTATTGTGGAAATGATTTTGCGTCAGAAAAGCCAATGGTAAGAAAATATATTCTATATGTGATAGATAAATTGATGAAGTTATATTGTGTGGATGGATTTAGATTTGACTTAATGGGTGTTTTAGATATTGATACAATGAATGCAATTCGTGACACCGCATTGAAGATAAAAAAAGATGCTATGATTTATGGCGAAGGATGGGATATGCCAACCAATATTCCTTTTGAGAAAAAAGCATGTATTGGCAATGCCTACCAAATGCCTGGAATTGGACACTTTAATGACTTCTTCCGTGACACAATCAAAGGAAAAACTTCAGATGATCAAAAACACGAAAGAGGCTATGGAACAGGGGACTTAGAATATGCACAAGGCACATTAAGTGCACTAAGTGCCAATGTATTAGATACTCCACATTTCAAAAGATTTCTAACTGCAGAACAATCCATCAATGCATTAGAAACCCATGACAACCATACGGTATGGGATAAGATGCGTGCTTGTTGTGGAAATGAAGATAGAGCAACACGTCAGAAAAGACAAAAACTTCTGATGGCTATCCAATTATTTGCGCAAGGAATTCCATTTATTCATGCAGGAATGGAATTCTGTGCAACAAAAAATGACAATGGTAACTCCTATGATGCAGGGGATGATATTAACCAGATGGATTGGGAAAGAGCACGAATTAATAACCATATTACCGAATATACAAAAAAGTGTATTGCGTTTAGAAAAACACATCGAGGATTTCACTTAAACACAAGTGAAGAAATGATTGAAAAACTTCGTTTATCCATTGGAGATGGAATTGTATTCTATGAAATCGATGAGAAGGATGAAACACTAAAGATGATTATCAATCCAACAATGGACGAAAAGCATTATGACTTTGCGGAAGATTGGAAAATAATATTTGATCAAGATGGAAATGAAATAGAAAATAAGAGCACACATGTTGTTGTGCCAGCGTTATCTACGATAGTATGTAAGAGGATGTGAGAAAGATGAAAAGATGGATAAAACTTCTTCTTGTATGCATGTTGGCAATGCCTACATGTGTTTACGCAGAAGAACCAGAAAAAGATTTTGATACATTTTTAAAAGATATGTTTGTGGAATACATGGAAAATGATTATACAAGCATGCATTTTACTGTGAAAGAT
>CACXEN010000093.1 GCA_902766675.1 uncultured Erysipelotrichaceae bacterium | reverse complement strand
GAAATGAGTGAATTATCACCAACAGATTTTATTGATAAAGTCTTAGGGCAATTGGATTTACGCGCTCTTGTGTGTGGATTTGATTTTCATTATGGATATCATGGTGAGGGTGATAGTAATTCACTGAAAAAAGATGCAGCTTATGAAGTGATTGTTTTAGATGCAGTTGAAGATGAAGAAGGTAAGATATCAAGCACAAGAATCAGTAAAGAAGTTGAAAAGGGAAACTTCCCAAGTGTATCAAAGATGCTTGGATATCATTTTACAATTGAAGGGATTGTGAAATCTGGTAATCAACAAGGCACAAAAATAGGTTTTCCTACTGCGAATATTGAAATTAATGAGGAATATATATTACCTCCTATGGGTGTGTATGCTGGTTATGCAAGAATTGGTGGAAAGCGTTATGAAGCGATGATTAATTTAGGGCATAATCCAACTATGAATTATTCTCAAAAATTATCTTTAGAAGTACATTTATTAAATTATCATGATGATATTTATGGAAAATTAGTCTCTGTAGAATTTGTACAATTTATACGTAATGAGATTAAGTTTAAAAATAGAGATAATTTAATCATGCAGCTTGAACAAGATGCACGTGTCATACATAGATTATTAAATACATAATATGAACGAAAAGTTTTTAGAAAATATGAAAGAATTACTAGGGGATGAATATGATTCCTACTTTTCTTTGTTGGATGAGAAGCCATATAGTGGATTACGTATTAATACTTTAAAAATAGATAAAAATGATTATCTAAAGACGCATGATCTTCAACAAACAAACTTTTATGATAATTCTTATTATTGCGAAAAAAATTTTGGTGATGGATATAAAGATGATTACATGCTAAGAGAAATATATTATCAAGAGCCAAGTGCATCTAGTGCAGTCAATGCATTAGATATTCAAAAAGGAAGTATGGTTCTAGATTTGTGTGCTGCGCCTGGATCTAAGTCTACACAAATATTAGAAATATTGGATGATACGGGTATATTGGTAAGCAATGAATTTAATCATAAGAGAGCGAATATTTTAAAAGAGAATATAATACGACATGGTGCTAGTAATTGTGTTGTATTATCTTGTGATACAAATGTAATAAAAGAAGAATGTGCTAATTCTTTTGATTATGTATTAGTAGATGCGCCATGTTCAGGAGAAGGCATGATGCGGAAAAATGATGAAGCCATTTCACAATGGAGTGAAAGACTCGTAGAAAGTTGCGCAAACTTACAAATTGATATTTTAAATAATGGCTTTGCATGTTTAAAAAATGGTGGTGAATTAGTATATTCGACTTGTACATTTAATAAAAAAGAAAATGAAGAATTGATAGAGAAATTCATGGATTCTCATGATGATGCAGAAATCATTGAAATTGAATCAGAAATAGGTAGAAAATCCTTTCCAATAGGTGAATATGGATATGGCGTAAGAATCTTTCCAATGGATAAAGGAGAAGGCCATTTTGCGGTAAAAATTAGAAAAACTAGTGGGATAAATAATTCTTTAAAGCAGGGCAATATGTCTAAATTACCTAAAATAGTCAAAGAGTTTATCAATGATATTTGTGAAGAAGAATTCCCATATTATTATGTCTATAATGATCGTGTATATGGTGGATATAATCCTTTTTATGAGTTTGGAAAATGTCATGTATTATTAAATCAAATTTATATTGGTGAGATAAAAAAGAATCGTTTTGAACCATCTTTCCAATTTTTCAATTCTTCTAAAATAAAATTTAAAAAGGCAATCGATATCACAAAGGAAGAGCTTGATTTATATTTGCGTGGTGAAGCAATTCCTAAGCAGGTAGATAAAGGTTGGTATGTATTAAGATATCACAGTCACAATATTGGTGGAGTGAAAAGTGATGGAAAAATTTTAAAGAATCATTTTCCTAAAGAATATAGAAGAAATTAGGTGAAGATAATGAAACTGGAGCTATTTAATTTTATTGATGACACAATTGAATATTACGAAAGTCAAATGCCTTTATATAAAAAAGCAGAAAATGAATTATATGCTGTATTTAATGAACTATTTAATCAGCAAAATGATTCGGTTGTGTCTTTTCGTACTAGAATCAAGAAATCTAGTAGCTTAAAAGAAAAACTATTACGTAATGAATTCTATTTAGAATATAATGACCCAAAGGTTGCTTTAGATCATTTATCTGATTTGATTGGCATTGTTATGCAATGTCGCTTTATTCGTAATGAAGTGGAATTGTATAAATATCTTTTCTATTTGTTTGATACAGAAGGGGAATATGCCCAATGTAAATCAAATGATAAATTGTTCATTAATTTAAAGATGCCACAACCACAAATACAAAGAAATGGTTTTACGATTTATCGGTTAGATGGATATTATCTAATCGATAATCAAAAGGTAAATTATGAATTGCAAATTAAATCATTGGTACATACTTTCTGGGGAGAAATTGAACATGAAGTAGTATATAAAAACCCAGATTTTCTTCTCTACGATAAATTCAATCGCAATATGTTAGGCGCAATTAGAGATAATCTAGATGTCGTAGATAGACAACTAGAAATCATGTATAACGAAATCTCTTCGGAATCACAAAATGCGCAAATAGGGATGGATGAAAAAGGATTTAAGTCCTATGTATCAAGAAGTATTAATGAATTAGTCAATAGAAAATCAAAAGCATCTCTAGGCTTTGCGATGGATTTCAAAAAGTCTAGTTCAACAATATCGCAATATATTTATGTACATGATTTTGTGAATAGTGATGCAACAAGTGATTTGATGATTGACTATTTGAGTTTATTACGTGATTTAAGTGATGAAGATATTGATTTCAAAGAGAAGATCATATTAGAAGGAAATATTAAAGAAGAGGAATCATTCTTTTCCATTCTTGGCAATTATTTCCAATCTGTTTTAAATGATGATTATCAATGGCATGTATTCTTTGCGACACTATTTGCGGTACAAAGAAATATAAATATTAATACATTAGAAAACTTTGTGCATTTTTTAAAGAAAATATTGATACAACCAACTTGGTATAACAATACATTTGTTAAATTTTCACAAGAACAACAAAAAGAAATACGCAATAAATTTGAAATATTTTTGGCAAAAAGCTTAGTCGATGTTAATACAGTTAAAATGATATTTGAAGAGAATCTATATCATGTGATGAATATCTTTAGAGATTTCATTATTGAGGTTGAAGAAACATATAAAAATTATGATGAATTAAATGTGAATTTAGATAATTTAGAGAAAAATCTGAATAGAAGAATATACGTTCATTTTAACAATAAGTAAATTCTGATATAATTATTACGCGAGGTGAAAGTATGGCACAAGATTACATTGTATTAAATACAGAAGCGAGTGGAAATGGAATGATTTCAATTAATAAATCAGTAATCTATGCGATTGCGGAATTATCTATTGATGAGATTGAAGACGCTAGAAGAATAGTAAAGACTCGTTTTAATAAACCACTTACTGTAAAGATTGAAAATAATACTTTATCAATCGAAGCTGATGTGAAATTAAAATATCAAGCTAATGTGAATCAAACATGTGAATTAATTCAAAATAAGATATATGAAAATGTCTTTAATATGACGGGTTATAAAGCCAATAGTGTTAAAGTAAATGTTGTTGGATTTGATATCTAAAATATTGACATTTTAATCAATTTATAGTTTAATCTTATAGGAAATTGAATAGGAAAGTAGAAGCAGCACTTCTCACCTGATGTCCTAAGGACTTGGGTAAAAAGCCAATTAGTTATATGACTTTTAATAGGTGCTGTTATAGCACCTATTTTCAATTATAAGGAGGTTTGCTTGGGTAGAATTAAAAATAACAAGAATCGCAGAAAAGAACCAAATGATATGGTTAATGATGACATTCGTTTTAAAGAAGTATTAGTGATTGGTGTTGATGGTGAGCAACTTGGTGTAATGTCTTCACAAGAGGCATTAGAAAAAGCACAAGAGGCTGAATTGGATTTACTATGTGTAGCTCCAAATGCGAAAACACCTGTATGTAAAATTATCGATTATGGACGTTACCGCTTCGAAGAACAAAAGAAAGCGCGTGACGCTAAGAAAAAACAACATACAACTGAAATTAAAGCATTACGTGTGTCACCTGTAATTGATCAGCACGATTTTGATACAAAATTAAAACGTGCGCGTGAATGGATTGAAGGAAACCAAAAAGTTCGTATTGATATGCGATTCAGAGGACGTATGATTACTCGCCAAGAAGTTGGTAAAGAAGTTATTGCGAAATTCACTGATGGAATCTCTGATATAGCAGAAGTAAGTAAAACACCTTCTATGGAAGGAAATACGATGTCTGTAGTATATTCACCAAAGAAAGGAAATAAGGTAGAGAAGAATGAAAGCAAAAGCGAAGAAGCCAAAGAGCAAGATCAAAATGAAAACTAAAAAGACATTTGCGAAACGTAGCAAAGTGTCTGGAAGTGGGAAACTAGTTGTACAACACAACTTCGTATCACATTTCGCAGCTAATAAATCACATAAACAAAAAATGCATTTGAAGAAGAGTAAGGTTGCTAACGACACAGATTACAAGCGTGATAAGCAACTATTGCAAGGTTAAGGAGGTAAGTGAAAGATGAGAGTTAAAGGATCTACACCTACACGTAATAGAAGAAAAAAGGTTTTGAAACTTGCAAAAGGATATTTTGGAAGTAAACACTTACTCTATAGAACAGCGAATGAACAAGTAATGCATTCACTGAAATATGCATATAGAGACAGAAGAAACTTAAAACGTGAAATGCGTAAACTTTGGATTGCTAGAATTAATGCTGCATGCAGAATGCATGATCTAAGCTACAGCAAATTCATGTATGGTTTAAAACAAGCTAATGTTAATGTAAACCGTAAAATGCTATCTGAAATCGCAATTCATGATGAAGCTGGTTTCAAAGAATTAGTTGATGTAGCTAAAAAACAATTAGCTTAATACATAGGGTAAAACCTTATGTACGGCGCGTTGGTGAAGTGGCTTAACACACTGCCCTCTCAAGGCAGCATTCACGGGTTCGAACCCCGTACGCGTCATAGATTGCCATCTAGATATAGATGGCTTTTTTTATGCATGAAAAAGAAGGATAATTGCTTATCCTTCTAATTGTGCGATCGATTGATTTAAACGTTTTAGAGTTTCTTCTTTTCCTAAGATAGACGCAATTTCAATTGCGCCACCAGGTGTAAATTGTTGACCTGTAATTGCCAAACGAATAGGGAAGAGTACTTGTCCGTTTTTCATTTCTAATTTTTCTGGGAGTTTTAATAGTTCGTTATGCAATGATTCTTCTGAATAATCATCTAATTGTTCGAATACTTCTTTTGCGGCTTTTAATGAAGTAAGCGCAATTTCTGGATTTGTTTTCATCTTTTTGTTGTTGTACAAATCTGTATCGAATTCATTGAATGTATCGAAGAATGTTAACATTTCTGGTATTTCTACTAATGTATTTGCACGTTGTTGAACGATTTTTGCAATTTTCTTTTTGTCGAAATCTCCTTTTACACCTTGATCAATATAGTCTTTGATTAATTCATAATATGTATCGATATCCATATTTCTTAACCACATGCCATTTAGCCATGTAAGCTTATCAATATCGAATATAGCGCCGCTTGTGCCAATGTGTTTTACATTGAAAGCTTGCACTAATTCATCTAGTGTGAATATTTCTTTATCTTCTTCAGGAGACCAGCCAAGTAGGGCGATATAGTTTAGAATCGCTTCTGGTAGATATCCTTTTTGTACTAAATCTTGGAATGAAGCATCACCATTACGCTTAGATAATTTATTGTGTTCATCTTTCATAACTGGTGGGCAATGGATATAACGAGGTATATCCCACTCAAATGCTTCATATATGAGGTTGTATTTTGGAGTGGAAGATAAATATTCCATACCACGTACTACATCTGTAATGCCCATTAAATGGTCATCAATTACATTGGCGAAGTTGTAAGTAGGGAAGCCATCACTTTTGATTAGAATTTGTTCATCTAATGTTTCGTTATCGACAGTAATCTTACCGAATACTTCATCATCAAATGATGTTTGACCTTCTTCGGATATTGTTTGTCTAATTACAAACTTTTCACCTGATTCAATTCTTTTTTCTGCATCTTCGATAGAGATACTTTTACATGGGTCATTGAATTTAAAACTTTCACCACGTGCTTCTTGTAATTCTCTTTGTGCATCAATCATATCTTGATCACAGAAACAGTAATGTGCTCCGTGTCTATGAATCAACTTCTTTGCGTAATCTAAATACAATCCTGATTTAACACGGTCAGATTGTACATATGGGCCATAATCACCACCAACATCTGGTCCTTCATCATGCTTTAGTCCACATGATTGCATAGTGTCATAAATAATATCTGTAGCACCTTCAACTAATCTTCCTTGATCAGTATCTTCAATTCTAAGAATGAATACTCCTTCAGGGTCTTTTTTTGCTACTAGGTAAGCATATAGAGCAGTTCTTAAATTACCTATATGCATATATCCAGTTGGACTAGGTGCGAATCTTGTACGTAATGCCATAAAACCTCCTTATTCATCAGTATAGTTATCGAAATAACCACTGATATATACAAATGGTGTACCTTTATCACCACTACCACTAGTTAAATCACATAGTGATCCAATTAAGTCAGTTAATTGTCTAGGTGTAGTTCCTTCGGAAACCATTTGTCCTTTTAATTTACTATCTTTATGTTGAATAGATTCTTTTATTGCACTTTGTAGTGCAGCACCTGATAAATCTTTAAATTGATTATCAGCTAGATATTTTAGTTTTAATTCATTTGGTGTGCCTTCAAGACCTTTTGTATAACCAGGGGAAACAACAGGGTCTGCCAATTCCCAAATCTTACCAACTGGGTCTTTAAATGCGCCATCTCCGTAAATCATCACTTCAATATGATGATTCGTAGCTTGATAGAAAGATTGTTGTAAATCTTCTACGAATTGTTGAGAGTTTCTAGGGAATAGTTTTACAACATCTTCACTAGATTTATTTGAACCTAATAGTCCATATTCTTCATTATAGCCACTACCATTTACTGGCTGTGTCATTAGATCACTAAGACTGCATACTACATTAGCGCCTGACTTTAATAGTTTTTCTTTAGTAAATGTACGGGTATGAATATCACAATTGATGACATTCTTTGTGTATTGAAGAATTGTGGTAGCTTGATTAGAGAAGATAATTTCAGCTTCACAATCTTCATTTTCAATAATTTCTTTGAAATATGCGACATAATCCATTCCAGTAAATGGGTGAGTTGTCTTACCAAAAGTCTTTGTAAATTCTTCTTCTGTAAATACATCAACATATGGTGATATATTCAATTCTTCTAATTTATTTTCTAAGAATAAGTGATTACCTACTTCATCACTTGGATAACTTAGTTGGAGTGTAATCTTTTTTACACCACGTGCGATACCACGTAAGCAGATCGCAAAGCGATTTCTACTAAATATTGGAAAGATTACTCCAATATGATCACTACCTAGCTTATTTGCGACATCATGTGCAATATCATCAATACTACAATAGTTTCCTTGTGATCTTGCTAGAATAGATTCGGTAACTGCTAGAATGTCATGATCTTTTATAGTTAATTCACCATTTTCTTTTGCTTGTAAAACTGTGTCGATAACGACTTGTGCTAAATCGTCACCTTCTTTGATGATAGGGGCTCTTAATCCCCTTGATACTGTTCCACATATTCTGTTCATATATTTTCTCCAATCACCCATATATTATATGCGTTTTTATACAATATTGATTACAAAATTGTATAATTTATGAATAAAAAAAGCTGGGATAGAGAGATTCGAACTCCCGAATGACTGGTTCAGAGCCAGTTGCCTTACCGCTTGGCTATATCCCAACATGCTATAACATTATATGATAAAATTGATTGGAAATAAAACTAATAGAAAAACTGAAAGGTGATTATGAGTAAAAAAATAGTAGTTGCGAGTAAAAATAAAGGTAAAATCAAAGAATTTAAAGAAATGTTAGAGCCAAAAGGATATGAAGTGATTTCTCTTTTAGACTTAGATGATAACTTTGAAATAGAAGAAACTGGTTCTACATTTGAGGAAAATGCAATTATTAAAGCACAAACAATTTCTGATTATTATGGAATTGATGCAATATCTGATGATTCTGGTTTAGAAATTGAAGCATTTGATAATGCGCCAGGCATATATAGCTCTAGATGGCTAGGTGAAGATACGCCATATAGTGAAAAGAATCAAATTGTCTTAGATAAACTAAAAGATGAGGATAATAGAGCTTGTCGCTATGTATGTGCGATTGCAATAAAACAAGTAGGAAAAGAACCGATTGTTTTTAAAGAAACGGTTGAGTGCGTTATTGCAAAAGAAGCGAAAGGTGAAAATGGCTTTGGATATGATCCGATTGTTTATTATGAACCATTTCAAAAAACAATGGCAGAAATGACAAAAGATGAAAAGAATTCCATTTCCCATCGTGGTAAAGCAGTAAAAAAATTAGAAAGTTGGTTAGATGAAAACATATAAGATAATTCCTACATTTTTAAGTGTTTTCTTTTTGGTTGCTGTATTAATTACAGCAGTTGATTTTGTGGTATTTCAAAGAGGCTTTTATCAATATGAATATCAAAAAGGAAAACAAGCAGAATCAATTGGTATGTCAAAAGATGATTTAATGGAAGCAACAAATGCGTTGTTAGATTATACACAGAATAAAAGGGAAGATATTGTTGTATATGCTGAAGTAAATGGTAGCCAGCGAGAAGTATTTGATGAAAGAGAAACAATGCATATGGTTGATGTGAAAAATCTATACCAAAATGCGATAAAAGCAAGAAATATACTTTTGATAGTAAGTATTGTTGGATATTTAATATATACATTTATCACAAAAGAAAAATTGACTAGTTTATTATGGGACTCTTTTAAAGGTGGCCTAATATTATTGCTAATGTTTGTGCTTGTTATTGGTATTTGGGCATTTATAGACTTTGATGGTTTTTGGATGCAATTTCATTATCTCTTTTTTGACAATGATTTATTCTTACTAGATCCAAATGTTTCGATTATGATAAATATGTTTCCGTCTCAATTCTTTTTTGAGATGGTATTAGCAATCATTATTTGTTTTATATTCATGCTTGTATTGATTGCATTTATGATTAAAGGAGTAGAGAAATTGAATCATGCTTAATATTGTATTATATGAACCAGAAATACCTCAAAATACTGGAAATATCATGCGTACTTGTATGGCTTTTCATTGTCGTTTACATTTGATTGAACCATTAGGTTTTTATATGGATGATGCACATATGAAAAGGGCAGGTATGGATTATATTGATGACTTAGATTATAAGACATATAAAAATTGGGATGCTTTTTTGGAAGAGAATCAAGGTGAATTTTATTATGTAACACGATATGGAGAAAAAACACCTGATTCATTTGATTATCGTGAAATTGATGAAGATATCTATTTAGTATTTGGAAAAGAAAGCACTGGTATTCCAAAATCTATATTAAAGAATCATATGGATCGTTGTATTCGAATTCCTATGGTAGAAGAAGCTAGAAGTATCAATCTTTCTAATTCAGTTGCGATCATTGTTTATGAAGTTTTAAGACAGAGAAATTATGAAGATTTATCACTATATGAAGTGATTAAAGGGAAAGATTTTTTAAAGAACTATACAGGTGATGAGTAGTCACTTGAGTAGTATTCTTTCGATATTCAGGTATAATTAGCATATGTTGGAGTCATTATCAGATTACATTTCGTTAGCTAGTATTGTTCTTGCATTAGTTGTAGGATTATATTATTTTATTCTACTTTTTAATATGCATTACATGGATAGAGTAAAGAAAAGAGAAGATCGTTATTATGAATTCTATGAGAATGCTTACGAAGATGATAATAGTACTGATGATATTTATATTTAAAGGAGAAGTATATGCTACAAGAAGTCATTTCATCAAAAGATGCACCAAAGGCTATTGGCCCTTATTCACCAGCAATTAAGATTGGTGATTTCATTTTCACTTCTGGACAGTTACCACTAGTTCCAGAAACAAATGAATTAATCTCTGATGATATTCAAGAGCAAACAAGACAATGCCTAGATAACTTACAAGCTGTTTTGAAAGAAACTAGCATCGATTTGAATTATGTTTTAAAAACAACGGTATACATAACTGATATGAATGATTTCGCAAAAATGAATGAAGTATATGCTGAATACTTTAATGATCCATATCCTGCACGCTCTGCTTGTGAAGTTAGCAAATTAGCAAAAGGTGCAAAAGTAGAAATTGAAGCAATTGCGATTGATACTAGAGCATTAGAAGTTATTTGTAGTAAAAAAGGGGTTTGTGAAGAAAATGCCTGTACTACAGTTGAAGAATAATATTTGTGTTTTAGAACAACATGGTGATGATGTAACATTGATTGATGATAATGGAAATAAAGAAGTATTACATAAAAAAGGATATGAATTAATTGATGAAGCATGTATCTATCATGGCTCTTCTTTAAAAGGAAGAAGTGAAGCAATCAATCGTAATTTAAATATTAAACAGAAGTCTCCAATTTTGATTTCAGAAGTATTGGAAAATATGTATTTCCCGGTATTATCTTATATGAAAAAGAATTGTATTTGGATTAACTATAATGCAATTCTAAAAGTTTCTAAGATTGATGATAATCATTCAAAAATACTATTCCTATCTGGTTATACATATGAATTAGGATATGATGTAAGAATGATTAGAAATCAAATGAAACGCTGTGATACATATTTAAAATTATTAAGAGAGCATAAATTTTAAATCTATGCTTTTTTTATTGACTACTTCAAATCAAAAACAATACAATATTTATGCTGGTGAAAGGAGGTAATTATGGAAATTCTAGAACAATTTCGAACTCTTTTGAATGAAAAGAACTATTCAAAACTTAGAGAATTGGCTGAGGAAATGAATGTTCAAGACGTTGCTTTAGTTCTTGATGAAATGGAAGATGAAGACATGTTAAAAATGTTTCGTATTTTCCCGAAAGAATTAGCAGCTGATGTATTTGCTGAATTGGAAGTGGAATCTCAACAGTATATTATTACCTCTTTATCTGAAAAAGAAGCAGGTATCATTATCGATAACTTATACGCAGACGATGCGACTGACTTATTAGAAGAAATGCCTGCAAATGTAGTAAAAAAGATTCTAGCGAACGCAAAACCTGAAACTAGAAAGGATATAAATCATCTTTTACAATATCCTGAAGATTCTGCCGGTTCTATTATGACCGTCGAATTTGTGGATTTGCATATCAATATGACAGTAGAAGATGCAATCCAAAGAATTCGTGAATATGGATCTGATTCTGAATCAATTGAAACTTTATATGTATTAAATCCAAAACGTGTTCTATTAGGTACAGTAGGCTTACGCCAACTAATCTTAGGGAATAAAGAAGATCGTATTGAAGATATTATGCATGAAGAATTTATTTCATGTACTACATCTATGGACCAAGAACTTGTTTCTCAATTATTTATGAAATATGACCTGGTGCAACTTCCTGTTGTAGATAAAGAGAATCGTATGGTCGGTATTATTACTGTCGATGACGTTATCGATATCATTCAAGAAGAAGCTACAGAAGATATTGATAAGATGGCTGGTATTATCCCTGGTGATAAAGCATATTTAAAGACGAGTGTTTTTGAAACATGGAAAAAGAGAATACCTTGGTTATTGTTATTGATGATTTCAGCTACTTTTACAGGTGGTATTATCAAAGGATTTGAAGATGCACTTAGTAAATATATTGTTTTAACTGCTTATATTCCAATGTTAATGGATACTGGTGGTAACTCTGGTAACCAAGCATCTGCGGAAGTTGTTCGTTCATTATCTTTAGGACAAATTTCATTCGCGGATTTCACAAAAGTAATATGGAAAGAAATCCGTGTTGGTGTTTTGTGTGGTTTAACATTATCTGTCGCAAATTTCGCGAAGTGTATATTGATTGATCGATTGGAATATGGGGTGGCCTTGGTTATTTGTTTAACAATATTATTAGCTGTATTTATTGCCAAACTATTTGCGTCTATGCTAGTTATGCTCATTGATCGCGTACATTTAGATCCTGCAGTTGTGGCATCTCCTATGTTAACTACAGCAATTGATGCCGTATCATTATTGATTTACTTCTCAATAGCTACGATGTTATTAGGAATATAAAAAATGTTGGTGTAACACCAACATTTTTAAATGATTTCCATACCAAGTGCTTTTTGCACATCATCTAGTTTTTTATCTGCAATTT
>CACXEN010000092.1 GCA_902766675.1 uncultured Erysipelotrichaceae bacterium | reverse complement strand
CTTTCAAGACTAGAATTACCTTTATCTTTTATTATTACAACTCTATTATGCTAATTCAGAGAAGTATTTAATTGTACGAACCATTTGGCTTGTGTAGCTGTTTTCGTTGTCATACCAAGAAACAACTTGTACTTCATATAGGTCATCTGTAATTGGTGTAACCATTGTTTGTGTTGCATCAAATAATGAACCATATGTCATACCTACTACGTCACCAGATACTAATTGTTCTTCTGTGTATCCGAATGATTCTGTTGTAGCAGCTTTCATAGCAGCGTTGATAGCTTCTTTTGTTACATCAGCACCCTTAACAACTGCTGTTAAGATTGTTGTTGAACCTGTAGGAACAGGAACACGTTGTGCAGCACCGATTAGTTTTCCGTTTAATTCAGGAATAACTAGACCGATAGCTTTTGCAGCACCTGTGCTGTTTGGAACGATGTTTTCAGCAGCTGCACGTGCACGACGTAAGTCACCTTTTCTGTGTGGTCCATCTAATAACATTTGGTCACCTGTGTAAGCGTGAACTGTGCACATGATACCACCTTGGATAGGTGCAAAGTCATTTAATGCTTTAGCCATAGGAGCTAAGCAGTTTGTTGTACAGCTAGCTGCAGAAATAACTGTGTCTTCTGCTTTTAGTGTTTCATGGTTTACATTGTAAACGATTGTTGGTAAGTCGTTTCCTGCTGGAGCAGAGATAACAACTTTTCTTGCACCTGCATTGATGTGTGCGGATGCTTTTTCTTTGCTTGTATAGAAGCCTGTGCATTCTAGTACAACGTCAATTTTTAGGTCGCCCCAAGGAAGATTGTTTGCATCTGCTTCCTTGTAAATTTGTAATGTTTTGCCATCTACTGTGATTGTGTTAGCTTCATCATCAGCTGTTACTGTGTGTAATTCTTCACCAGGTTTTCCAATGTATGGTCCTTGTGCAGAGTCATACTTTAGTAGATGTGCTAGCATTGAAGGAGCTGTCAAATCGTTAATAGCTACGATTTCATAACCTTCAGCACCAAACATTTGTCTGAACGCAAGACGTCCAATGCGTCCAAAACCATTAATTGCAACTCTTACATCTGTCATATTGTCTTTATAGACCTCCTTATTTTGACTTCTATAATTATATCATCGTGCCTATATTCGTACAATTCGAAAATGTATAATTTCTGTTGAGTTATTTCAATTTTTTGACATTTTTCCTATAATGGTAATATGCCAGTACGTAAAGAAGAGGAAAGTTTAGATCAACGTTCCGCTAACATTTTAATTGAGTACTATAACGATAATCTTGAGCCATACTTTTCTGCAATGGACAAGGATTTTTTGTGGCTTGGTCCATCACAAGGTCAATGGGTCTATGGAAAAGATAATTTGCGTGAAATGTATGAGAAAGAATCTCATAATTTAAAATTTACGCTTGGTGAAATGACTACTACGATGCGTATGATGGGTAATAGTGTTTGTGAAGTTATCGTTTCCTTTGATTTAACTACGCATTATCCTGATCATGAAGATGTAATCGTACATCGTCGTGTGCATTTTACATGGGAAAAGAAACGTGTTGCGGATGATGAAGGAAACTCTTCAAAACAATGGGTTTGGATGACATGTCATATTTCTGATGAACAAGCACAAGATCCACGTGACACAATTTATCCAGTGCATCTCAGTGATTATCTGATTGAACAAGAAGCTGAACAAGCGCGTCAAAGAAGAATCGTCGTTACGGATATTGATAATGTGACCCACTATCTCATTGACGCAACTGTTACTTGGATTGAGAATATTGGCGCACACTCTTTGATTCATATCAATGATGGTAAAACAGTAGAAGTTAAAAGTACTGTAAATGAAATCAATAAGATGTATCCAAAGAAATTCTATCGTCCACACATCAGTTATTTAATTAATTTACATTATGTAGAAAGTATTACTCGCTTTGAAATCACAATGAGCGATCATACGATTATTCCAATTCCGGAGAAAAAATATACAAGTGTCAAAAAGGACATTACAGAATACTTGAATATATTAGCAAAAGGCAAGAAGTGATATTACTTCTTGCCTTTGTTTTCTTTATCCACAAACCATTGGATTGTTTTTTTCAATCCTTGTGGGAATTCTTCTTGTGGCTGCCAACCTAATTCTCTTTCAATCTTCGTATAATCGACAGCGTTTCTTCTTTCTTTCCCACGTCTATTTTCTTTATATGCGATGAGTGATTCTGGTTTATTTAATTCATTCAAGATAATACGTGCAATGTAGATACTACGTATTTCGTTATGACTACCTACATTGTATATTTCTCCTGGTGTTCCTTTTCTGATAATCAAATCAACCGCATGACTATGATCATCAATATATAACCAGTCTCTTACATCTGCCCCACTTCCATAAATTGGAAGTTCTTCATCATTTAATGCTTTGATAATTTGTGCTGGTATTTGTTTTTCATCTCTTTGGTAAGGACCGTATAGATTTACACTTCTAGAGATTGTTACTGGAACTTGGAATGTATCGTAATAAGATAATGCCAATAAATCTGCAGCAGATTTTGCGGCACTTAATTGTTCAACTGGTCTTAATACTGATTTTTCAGAATAAAACATTTCTCTACCAAGTGGTAAAAGTCCATATACTTCTGCACTAGAAATTTGATGAAAGTGATCAATACCATATACTGCACATGCATCTAATAGAACTGCTGGACCCACAACATTTACTTCAAAATACTTTGCATATTCGCGTGAGCGTGCATGTTCTTTTGCATAGTTCACCACAACATTTGGTTTCTCATTTTCAAATACAGAATAAACTGCTTCTTTATCACATATGTCGCCTTGTACATATTTAAAATTTTCATTATCTTTTACTTCTTCTAAAGATAGCCCACATTCGTTTTTATCAAAACAAATCACCTCATCTTCTGGATGATTCTTTATTGTGTATCGAATGAAATTGCTGCCTGCGAATCCGCATCCACCAGTAACTAATATTTTCATATAATTATTTTACTACTTTCTTAGTCAAATTTGTTAAGTCAATATTCCCTTTAATCACTACAATACATAGTTGTATCATTTCCTAATATAATCGCCTATTATTCTATTTTACCTATTTTTTAAAATCAACAATCTCAATTTGAAAACAAGTTGACAATTAGTATAATACATATGAGAGAGGAGATCGTTTATGGAAAAGAAGAAGCTTCCACAATACATTCGTGTTGCTAGAAAAATATGTACTCGAATAGTTGATGACATCTATACTGAGGGACAACGTCTTCCTGGTTTATCCACATTATCATCTTTATATAATGTTTCTCCTGAAACAGTTCGTAAAGCTTTACGCTTATTAGATGATATGCATATTGTAAAAATCAAAGAAGGCAGTGGCACAAAAGTCCTCTCTAAAGAAAAGGCAGAAGAATATTTAGACTCTATCAGTGTACGCCAAGAACATTTAAATCTTTCCAATGAACTACGTACACTTTATCAAGAATATGAAGCACTTGGTAAACAAATGATTCAAATTAGCAGTCAACTTGTTAGTGCTAGTGCGATCCCTGTTTCAGAGAATATGACACTTCCTAATTATGAAGTAGTCGTTCCTGAAAACTCTGATAAGATTGGCCTTACAATTGGGGAATTAAGATTCTGGCAATCTACCGGTGCAACAATTGTTGGAATTAAACACAACAATCGCATCACGATATCCCCTGGTCCATATTCTCATATCCATAAAGGAGATACTATCATTTATGTAGGTGCACCAAGTTGTAAAGAAGCTGTAGAACATTTACTATTCGCAAAAGGACAACGCACACTATATAGTATGCAAGACCAAATCTTACAGGCAATTCACGCTAGTGAATTACGTGTTATCGCTACTGCATTAGATGCTAGACTATCTGACCTCAAAGATTTTGAACCTTTGGTAAAAGGTATGACGAATCGTTCCTTCTTATTCACATGTAAAAATCACAAATATATCTTACGTATTCCTGGTGAAGGAACACATAGCTTAATTAACCGCGCAGAAGAAGCTGATGTATATCGTGCGATCAAAGGACATGATCTCTGTGATGATAACGTTTATCTCAATCCAAAGAATGGATTAAAAGTCGCAGCTTTCTTGGAAAACGCAAGAAGTTGTGATCCATATAACAGTAAAGATATCGCAAGAGTAATAAAACTATTGCGTAAATTCCATAATCTTAAATTAAAGGTAAATCACTCCTTTGACATAATGGAAAAAATAGATCTTTATGAATCCCTATGGGACGGGAATGATTCAAAGTATCCAGATTACAAGGACACAAAAGAAAAAGTAAAATCTCTTATTCCGTTCGTTGATTCTTGTAAGAAAGATTATTGTTTAACACATATTGATGCTGTACCTGATAACTTCTTATTCTATACGCGTGATGGCGAAGAACAATTACAATTAACTGACTGGGAATATGCCGCAATGCAAGACCCACATGTAGATATTGCGATGTTCTGCATATATAGTGGTTATCAAAAAAATGACGTAGATGACTTCATTGATAAATACTTCAATAATAAATGTGATAAACAAATAAGAAAAAAGATATACTGCTATATCTCAATGTGTGGCCTATTATGGAGTAATTGGTGTGAATATAAAAGTTTCTTAGGAGTAGAATTCGGAGACTATGCACAATCTCAATACTCCTACGCAAAAGATTATTATGAAATCGCAATGAACACAAAATAACAGCACTTCGATAAGTGCTGTTATTCTATTGTTAGGATGTCTGAGAATCCTGTTACATCAAATATCTCTTTTACTGTTTCATTTAAACCACAAACTTTTAATATACCTTGTTTTGCCATAATCTTTTGTGTTGCTAATAATACACGTAATCCAGCTGAAGATATATATTCTAAATTTGTAAAATCAATGACTACTTCTTCTTTATCTTCAATCGATTCATTGATTGCCGCCTCTAAATCATTTGCGGTTGTAGAATCTAACCTTCCTTCTACTTTGATTAATAATTTTTTATCTTCTATACTTTTTTTGATTTCCATATATTCCCTTTCCAATTCATCTGACATTAATTTCTAACACATAGTTTGAATGTTCATTATTCCCTTAAATATACAAATATTTAAAATTCGTTATTACTTTTTCTTATATAACTATAATATATCAATTATTAAAGATTTACGCATTCAATCAAACGCCATTCTGTGTTACATTTAATATATAAGCTATGAAATTAAATCATATTAGTGAACATGTTTGGGTTTCTTCATACGATGATGATCTAGGAAGACCAGCATTGGGTTTAATTGTTGCGGGGGACCATTCAATTGCGATTGATGCAGGGTATTCAAAAACCCATGTTTCTGATTTTTATGATGCAATCAAAAAAGAAAATCTTCCCCTACCACAATATACAATTCTAACGCATTGGCATTGGGACCATTCTTTTGCAGTACACGCAATTCATGGATCATGTATCGCAGAAAGAAGGACCTATCAAATATTAAAAAATATATCGAAGGACGATGCCTATTTAAATACATTGCATAAAGAGAATGAACATTTTCAAAATGAATATAAAGACTCACCTGTCATCATCACTTTACCAACAATCACATTTGATGATGCATTAGATTTAAACTTATCTGATTTACATATTCATGCTATGCATGTCACATCACCACATACCGATGACTGTACATGTATTTATGTAGAAGAAGATAAAGTCTTATTCGTTGGTGATTGTATATGTGGTGTCTATCCAACTTGGGAAGTTGATATCGATAAAAATAATATCCTAATTGATACATTAAAGAATATAGATTTCGATATCGCAATTGGTGGACATTGGGATCCTTATACAAAAGAAAAATTATTAGATGATTTAAAACAACTTCGTATTAAATAAATCGAACAAAGGAGGTATCTATGCAATACGAAATTAAAGGTGGCGCATTTCCTGTAGTGGACTGCAAATTAGACCCAAATGAATCAATGATTACTGAAAAAGGTTCTATGGTGTGGATGAGTACCAATATGAGAATGGAAACAACTGGTGCTGGTGGATTGGGAAGAATGTTTTCTGGAGAAAGTATTTTCCAAAATATTTACACTGCAGAAGGTGGACCTGGAATTATTACATTCGGTTCAAGTTTCCCAGGAAGAATTATGGCAATTGATCTTTCACAAGGAGATTGGATCTTTCAAAAGAGTGCATTCTTAGCTTCTGAAAGAAGTGTAGAACTCAGTGTTCACTTCAAAAAGAAATTAGGTGCTGGCCTCTTTGGTGGTGAAGGATTCATTATGCAAAAACTTAGTGGGCATGGAATTGCGTTTGTGGAAATCGATGGTGAACTAGTTGAATATAATTTACAACCAGGCCAACAACTTGTAGTAGATACTGGTAACGTAGCTGGATATGAACCAACTGTTTCAATGGATATACAATCCGTGCCAGGATTAAAGAATAAATTGTTTGGCGGTGAAGGATTATTCAATACCGTTCTAACAGGTCCAGGTCGTGTCTTACTTCAAACAATGCCAATTAGTAATGTCGCAGGTGCACTGCTCCCTTACATTCCTACTGGTGGTAATTGATGAAAAGTATCCCAATTGGGATACTTTATTACTTTAGCTTTTCTCTACAATATGGGCAAAATTCTTCATCACCATCTAATTTTGCGTCACATTTTGGACATCGATATATTTTATTCACTAATGATGTACCACATTTCTTGCAAAACTTAGATTCTTTCTTATTGACTGTTTTACAATGTGGGCAAATATTTTCTTCTTCCACAGGTGTTGGATTTAGATTTAATGATTTTTTCAAGAATTCACCAATGTCAGGGAAGATTGGAGAGCCTTCATCTTCTACTACTTCTTTTTCAGGTTCATG
>CACXEN010000091.1 GCA_902766675.1 uncultured Erysipelotrichaceae bacterium | reverse complement strand
TATAGTTCCCTGCAACATATTCATTTTGATGTGAAGCATCAATACCGATATAAACAAGTTTACTTGAATCAGATACATCTAATTCAATATCCTTTGTATAAGTAAATGTTTTACCTTCTTGTTCAAGCACAACAGTAGCTGTAATCTTCATCACTCTCGCTTCTGTTGGTGTATATTTATACGGAATATCTAATGTACTAGAAGCAGGAAGATCCTTTTCTTCTGTATCCACACCAATAACCTTTGAACCATCTGTTGTATAAGTAATACTCTTTACTTTCGCTGGTATAGATTCGGAATTGAATACGCCTGTTGTTAAGGTTAATTCTTCACCTGTAACTGGCATCATTGTTGAACTAGATACATTAGAAATACCTAGTTTTAATGTTTCACCAACCCATACAGGTGCTGTTACTGCTTT
Organism: uncultured Erysipelotrichaceae bacterium; assembly: GCA_902766675.1. Classification (GTDB taxonomy): domain Bacteria; phylum Bacillota_I; class Bacilli_A; order Erysipelotrichales; family Erysipelotrichaceae; genus Bulleidia. The sequence goes on along the minus strand of CACXEN010000091.1, from coordinate 6,047 downwards.
ATCGCCATCACTTTGTGTAACTCTTACATAATAGTAAGAATAATCAGGTGATAATGTCGCAGTTAGTTCACCACTAGCGATTTCTGAAGCATCACTCCATGTATGAGCTACTAAGCCAGAGTTTACAACTAATTCAACTTTAATTATCTTATCTGATTTATCAGGATCAGATAGTTGTACTTTGAAATCTAATTTCTCAGGTACTTCGGAAATGATTGAACCAAGTGGCATATCATTTACTGTATAGAAGATTTCCATATTCTTATCTTCTGTAGCATAGATACGCATATCACGCATTGCTTGATATATACCTTGTTCAGAGAAATCTTCTGTTAGGATAACATCACGAGCATCATTGGCATTACCCCATCTACCCTTATGGTTATCTTGGTTATTTGTTGGAGCTACATGCCATCCTTTATCTAATGCCATTGTGTAATATTCATAACTTGGATAATATCCACCTTGACCAATTTGACCTTCACCATTACCAACTTCTACTAAGAAGATACGATCATCAATTACCGCATCCCAATATGCGAAGTCAGAGAATGTTCCGAATGTTGAACCTGGGTGGTTGAATTGGCTAATAGAATCTTTTCCTTCGTTTTGACTTAATAATGCATAGTATGCCTTCATACCAGCATCACTTGTTTTATTATTTAGCGTTGCATTATTTCTAGAAACAATACCTGGTGTATTGAATGTATTCATATGACCAGGGCCACCAGACCATGTCATTTCAAAGCCACCAATTGCTAATACTTTACCTGATTCATTATGCTTCGCAATTGTGCTCTTATATCTATTCCATGTATCTTGGCTATATTCACTAGCTAAAGACATATCATACATAGCACCTTCTGGGTTAGCTGCTGCACTTGTGTCAAAGTAGTTAGAGTGATCTGTGAAAGCAACGAAATCAATGTTTGCGCTTTCTGGAATCGCTTCAATATATTCTAATGCACTTTCCAAAGAACCTGCACCATCAGAATATTGTGTATGTGCATGCAATTGTCCGAAGTATAATCCTTCTGTCGCAACACCGATTGTGAATGTCCAAGTCTTAGAGAATTCTTTTCCATCTGCACGTGTTACTGTGTATGTCGCAGAAGTTCTACCATTAGGCATATCTTCCTCAGACTTAAAGGATATACGATTACCATTAATCTCTGGTGTATATGTTTGTTGGCCTACTTTTAAGCTTGCTGTATAGTTTTCACCAGCATTTTCTACTGTAACAGCAATCTCAGGTCTTAAATCTTCACCAGTTTCTGTATTTGGCTCAGGTGTTAATTCAGAGAATAATACTTCATCTCTTACTGTAATTGTCTTTTGGCCTGTATATGTTGATGCATCTGTTCTAGTAACTGTTACATCAATCACAATATTATCTAATGTAGCACTAGCTTCTTTTGGTAATTCAAATTTATAATCAACATTATTTTCAGTTACCAAATCAATATTGTGTGTTGCACCATCTGTTGTATATGTTGCTACTACATTTTGTGTTTCTTTAGAAAGATCATCTAATGCAAAGCTTCCTTTAAATACATCATTTAGAATGACACTATCATTTTCTCCAAATACAACTTTTGGATTATTTACCATTTCTTCAAATTCTTGTGTACCATCAACTACTGGATAGAATTGGAATGTATAAATCGCAATATCATTCTTTGCATTATATGTCCAACCTGTGAAATGTCCTGCAAAGAATTCTAAGCATACTTTGCTTGTGTTATATTTTGCATTTTCACTATAGATGAGATAACCGCCATTTCTTTCTGTTAATGTGAATCTTGTACGATGTTCTATTGTGTCTTCTTTTGTATCAGACCATACTAACTCTTCCGCATTATCCACATTATAAACAGCTAGATATTTACCATTGCTTCTGAAGTAATATACATCACCATCTTTTTCAACTGTGAAGATAACTGCACCATTTTGTGCATCCACTTTATCATCTACAACAACCGCATCAATTGGCTCACTAGAACCTGATTCTAATGGTCCAAATACTGCTTTCGCATTATCGTTATAGATAACAACACGATCACCTTCATTTAATCCACTAGTTTCTTGAGGTGCTGGACGATTTGCATAATAGAATTGTTGATCAAAGAGAGCTTTTTGATCATCCGCAATTATATAATATGCACTCCAATAATTATTATTGGCATACCATTCTACATAAGCACCTCTTACGACATTCTTAATTAGATATGTATTTTCTTCAGAACCAGCAGAAATTTCCCAATCAACATTAACACTATCCAATGGCATCGAAGTTTTTTCTGCAGCCATACCCAATTTCTTACCGTCTTTAGTAGAGAATGTATATGTTTTCTTACCATCTTTTTCAGTTACGCCTACTGTCCAAATGATTGTATCTGCAGGGTTAACTACTTTGTCACCTTCGATAGTTACACTTGGTCCACTATTATAGTTACCACTATATTCTTGAGATAAAGCTCTATTATTTGCTTTATTTACAATAACAACAGTATCACCATCTTCTAAGGCATCTATGCTAGGAACGATTCCTTCTTCCATCACTTTTGGAACTACATAGAATTGCTGTTCAAATAGTGGTGTATCCGAAGTACTTCCATATGTGCTCCAGTTGTTGTACTTAGAATACCATTCTAGATATGTGCTTCTAGCCACATTCTTCATGAAGTAAGTGCCATTTTCACGAGCTTCTAATGCCCATTGATCATTGGCTTCACCTTCCACGATATACGCGCTGCTTCCATCCATTGCTAGTGTTTTACCATTCACATCCGTAAATGCGTAAGTATATCCACGTTTTTCTTCTGTAACAGAAACAGTATAGATTTCTTTATCGCTATATCCAGTAACTGTTTCCCCATTGATTGTTACAGGAGCGCCTGCATTATAATTACCTGTTTTTTCGCTACTGAATGCCATTGCATTTGCAGGATTATAAATGACAACTTTTTGACCATCTTTTAATACTGCTTCCCCTTTATCGAATGGCTTTTCTTTCACAAAATAGAATTGTGTTAATAATGCTGCATCTTCTTGTGCTGCATTTGTTGCAGAGAATTCTTCAGTGTTTTTATACACTGTATAGTAAAGTTTTTGTGTATTTCTATCTGCATTTGTTACGTAGTATTTACCTACTTCACTTGATGGTGTAATTGTCCAATTTACATTTGGTCCATTTAGCGGAAGATTATTACTACTAGCATTTACAGATAATTTATTGTCATCACATGTAAATGTATATGTACCTGTTTCAGCATTGACGCCAACTGTCCAAACAAGATTATAATCTTGATCTTCCATTACATCATCTGTAACAGTAACACTTACAGCTTCACGATAGTTTGCTCCACCAGCACCACCTAAGCCAAGAGCTTTACCATTAGCTGGGTTATAGATAGCAACTGTATCGCCATCTTCTAAGTTAGCTAAATCAGTAACTAAGCCCTTCTTTGGCTCTGGTACTACATAGAATTGTAGTTCAAACAGTGGGGCGTCTGATGTTTTTGTATATGTGCTCCAGTTATTGTACCTAGAATACCATTCTAAATATGTGCTTCTAGCCACATTCTTCATGAAGTAGGTACCATTTTCACGAGCTTCTAATGCCCACTTATCATTGGCCTCACCTTCCATGATATACGCATTGCTTGCACCCATTGCTAGAGTCTTACTATTAACATCTGTAAATGTGTAAGCATACTCACCGTTTTCTGCTGTAACAGAAACAGTATAGATTTCCTTATCACTATATCCAGTAATTGTGGTTCCATCGATTGTTACAGGAGTTCCTGCATTATAATTACCTGCTTTTGTGCTACTGAATGCCATTGCATTTGCAGGATTATAGATAACAACGCTTGAGCCATCTTTTAGAACTGGATCACCAGTTGGTTGTGTTGTTGGGTCTGTACTTGGATCTGGTGAAGGATCCGTGCTTGGAACAGGTGTAGGTGTTGGATCTGCACTAGGCTCAGGTGAAGGATCAGCGCTTGGATCTGGTGTAGGTGTTGGATCCGCTGGTTCAGTTTCTGTACTAATCAGTTTATAAAACTTGATTGCCAAATCATCTTTATTCTCATCTGTTTTTTCAGTTGTAGAGAATTGTGGTTTGGTTTCGTTGTATACATATGCATACCAATATAAATTTGTGTTATTTGTTTTACCTTGGTACTTTGTCTGATATACAAAGAATGATTCTTCATCATTTTTCTCAATATTCCAGAACTTAATAGCTCTTGCAGAATCTGGATCTTTCATTCTTAGATTGCCTGTATCACTTGCAATATTTAATGCATAATCTTTCCCATTTGCATCTTGCCCATTTGAGAAAGAATATCTCTTTTCCGTTTCCGTTTCATCGATACCGATTGTCCATAGAACATTATCAGCTGGATTTACAACTTTTCCATCTGTGATTGTTACATCAGTACCTGTACGATAGCTAGTTGAAGGTGCACTTGCCATAAGTGCTTTTGCCTGTTTCTCGTTATAGATTACAACTTTATCACCTTCTTTTAGGTCCGATAAATCTGTAACGAGTTGGGCTTCTGGTTGTACCTCTTCTGCTGCTGCAGTAATTCTTATCGGCAAGATTGATAAGAGCATGCAAACAACAAAAAAGACACCCCAAATTCGTTTGTAGTGTTTAGTTTTCATTCCTTCCATTTATCTCCTTTTCGGGGATTCTATCCCAACAGTGTTGTTAAATTAATTGTAAATGGAAACCAATTTATATTCTATGAATTCCGACCTATTTCTTTCTATTTTCAATTGGAATTCATTCGTATAAAATGTAAATCTTACATTTTCCAAGAACAATTGAAATATCTTACATTTATCCTATAAAATATTGTTAGAAATCATGAAAAATTTAAAGAATTTTCTTTACAAAAACAAGCTAACATGCTGTGTGCTCACTATTTGCTTCATATTATTCTTAGTGGCCTATTTTTTCGTAAGACCAGAAAGTAGTGAAACAATTCTAAGTGGTGATTATGCACAATATGAAAATGGTACTGTTATTCAGGTATTATCTGATACAACAATAAAAGATGAAATTGCAGAAAATGCTGATCGTGGTGAACAGATGTTATTGGTTGAAGTAACAAGCGGTCAATATAAAGGTGAAATCTTGCAAGTATATAACTTTGTTGGACCACTATATGGTGTTGCTTTACAACCTGGTGATTCTTGTACGATGACTGTAAATACATATGAATCTGGGGATGTTACTGCGACTGTTTATGAATATAATCGAACAATTCCTATCATAATTGTTATTTCATTATTCTTTATTACTACTATCTTAGTAGGTGGTAAAGGTGGTATTAAATCTTTATTGGGATTAGTTATTACGATTCTTACAATCTTTTTCATTCTTTTCCCTGCCCTAATGAAAGGTGCGCCTACCATCTTAACCACAACACTGGTATGTGCCTATGTAGCACTTGTTAGTTTAGTTATTATTGGTGGAATCCAAAAGAAAACCATCTGTGCATTTTTAGGAACTACTTCAGGCATGCTACTAGCATTATTCTTTGCGATATTTGCACAATGGTTATTAAAGATATCGGGTTTACGTATGGCAGATGTAGAGCCATTATTACAATTAAGACAAACAGGTACGCCAATCGGTTTAAAAGGCCTACTAAGTGCTGGAGTTATTATTAGTGCTTTAGGTGCAGTCATGGACGTTGCTATGAGTATTTCTTCTTCCCTACAAGAAGTACATGACGCAAATCCAAGTTTAAATGAAAAAGACTTATGGAAATCTGGTATGAATATTGGAAGAGATATGGTTGGTACAATGACCAATACATTGATTCTAGCTTTTTTAGGAAGTGGTTTAGTTTTAATTCTATATATTTATTCTCTTGGATTATCTAAATACCAATTCTTATCTTCTAGCTATCTAGCAATAGAAGTCATTAGTGGTATATCTAGTAGTATTGGTGTCATCTTATCGGTACCACTTACTGCTATCATCAGTGCCTATGCATATGGAAAAAAGAAGTGATCTCACTTCTTTT
>CACXEN010000090.1 GCA_902766675.1 uncultured Erysipelotrichaceae bacterium | reverse complement strand
CGATCAATGAGTAATGGATTATAAATGATATGATATGCGCCAATTAAACCAGCTAAATTAAATGTTTTACTTGGTGCATATAATGCAATGGTATTTTGTTTTGTATAATCATTGATATTAATAAATGGAACATGGGTATTATTATCTAAAATAATATCCGACCAGATTTCATCGCAAATAATAGAAACTTGATATTTTTCAAATAGAAGAGCTGCTTTTTCTAATTCCTCTTTACTCCAAGCTCTACCACATGGATTATGTGGATTACATACGATAGCCACATGAATATGATTTTCTTTTATCTTTTTTTCCATATCCTCATAATCCATTACCCAAGTATCATTTTCTTTCTTTAGTGGGGAATGAATAATGTGATAGCCATTGTTTTCTAAGCTCATTGTAAAGCCAATATAGGTAGGAGAGTGTACTAAAACATTATCGCCATTCGACGCAAATACTTTCATTGCGCTAACTACGCCACCTAATACACCATTTTCATAGCCAATATTTTCTTTTGTGAGTTCTAAATGATTTCTAGATTTTTGCCAGTTGATAATCGCATTATAGTATTCTTCTCTTGCCTCAAAATAGCCAAAAGTTGGATGTGCTAATCGCTTCGATATTTCTTCTTGGATTTTTGGCACAACAGGGAAATTCATATCTGCGATCCACATAGGAATCACATCAAATCCTTCTTCTCTAATAACACCTTCAAATGTGCCTTTATAATTTGTGGGTAAATCTACCGCAATTGCGTCATGACCTGCACGCTGTAATATAGATGTAAAATCATACTTCATAAAGGAAGCCTCCTAAATCTTTTGTATGAGAGTCAATCACAGTGATTTCTTTATTTGTGATTGGTTGTTTCAATTGTAATTGAAAGGCATATAAGCCCATATTTTTATATGTAGGATCTTTTATACCATATAAACTATCATTGATGATTGGATAGCCAATGGAAGATAAGTGCACACGAATTTGGTGAGTTCTACCTGTTTGTAATGTACATAAGAAATAGATGAATCCATTTTCTTCTTTTAAGAATTTTACTATTGTTTTCGCAGATTGACCACTTTTAGAAACGCGATATACGCCATTTCTGTGGCGATCTTTACCAATAGGGGAATCAATCACCATTTCCTTTTTCTTTGGTATTTTGCCCTTACAAATCGCTATATAAGAACGTTGTATAAGTTTATTAGATAACTGATGATCTAATAGAGGTTGAAAGAATGGAATTTTTGAAAATAATACCAAACCTTGTGTATCTCTATCTAAACGATGAATTGGGCGAACTGGGGTATAGATTGCATGTTCTTGTTGGTAGTGGGCTGCTTGTGCCATTAAACAAGTTGTATCATCTTCTTCACCATGTATGATAATTCCAGCTTCTTTATGGGCAATATACACAAAATCATCTTCATAGATGACAGGACAACTTCTATCTGCACATTTCCAATCAATATCTTGATCGGGAATAGAAATAGAAATGGTATGTGTATCAAGAGTGGTATGAATATCTGTAATAGGTTTATTATCGATAAATAGTTGTTTATCTTTTATTAATAAATAACGATTCTTTTTTGATTGTAAAAAGGTATATAAAAAATCTTCTACTGTTTGTATAGAAGTAGGAATATGATTAATCGTTAATATATTTCCATCAAATTGATAATCCATCTATGTATTCATTTTATAAGTCTTTAAATAGGGGGTCAAACAAATTAAAAGACCTACTTGTTGTAGGCCATATTGGATTAATCGTCATCACGATTCATTGCGGTAAATGCAATGGTTGGTAATTCTCTATCATCAGGATCTTCTGGATCATAGAAGCCAGAACTTATCTTAATATCAGATAATAAATCATGGATAGGTACATCCGTTTCTTCTTCTGTTTCAAGAATTGTCATGTTCGTAGTATTTTCTGGTGTAAAGTCTGTTTCATGACGTTGTACGATAGTTTCTAATTCTGTTAATGTATTTTCAAACTTCGCTAATTCTTTATCTAAATCATCCGCATTATCACCTAATGTGAATTCAAAGTCATCATCTTTTTCATCTAAGACTTCTTCACTATCTTCTTTCAACATATCATATGTATCAGATTCTTCTACAACAGGAATCTCTTGGGTTTTATCTGTATCAGATATATCACTATTTTCTGCGTCTAATACAGCTTCTGGTAAATCAATAATTGGGGCTGTAGATTCCAAATTCACTTCAGGTATTGTGTCTTCATTAACCTCATTTACGAAATCATCTTCTTTCGCTAATTCTTCAACGACTTCTTCTGCAGGTATTTCTTCTACAACACTTTCTGGAGTCTCTTCAACTTTTTCTGTGACAACAGTATCCGCAACAACTTCTTCAACTAAAGGAGCTGTTATATCTTCCTCTAGTGCTACTTCTTCTTGAGGATCACTAGGGAAGGT
>CACXEN010000089.1 GCA_902766675.1 uncultured Erysipelotrichaceae bacterium | reverse complement strand
TATCCCGAAATCCGCAATATACCGCTAAAAGCCGTATGGCTATTTTTTTGAAATCAATACCCAGTCCATATAGGTCTGTTATCCCAGTTAACACTGGGTATTTATTTCCATTTGGGTGAAATGTAGTATGGCATAACTTTCTCTGCTGTTCAAAAATTTGTTATGCTTTAGAACAGTTTTGTAGGGATTACCATGTAACGGAAAAATAGGAAATGCACCATAGCTCATAGTAGCTACGAAACATCTCCTATTATGTGTTTTTGTTTAGGTATTAAGGGAATATTTCATCCCCCTTACACCCACTGGTGAGTGCCATTGTAACATGGATGTTTAGGAGGCGTCAAGGAAAATGTTACAAAATTGTTACATCTTTCTGATGTATCTACTGGGTATTTTATCTGCCAGCCATACTTTTTCATTGCCGAAGTAAAATTTTATTCCGTCATTCCATGCCATTTTTGCATCAATGATTAATATACACGGCTTATCATCATGGCGCATTCCCACATTTTCAGCAGTCTCAATATCTTGTGATAAATGAACATATTGCCTACTCTGAGGTAATAAACCATTTTCATTGATTGATTCTAAAAATCGCCTTGCTGTACCATGATACAAAACATCTGGTGGCACCTTTTCTTCTTTTAAAATTTTCATTGGTATTGAATGTCCATAAAATGCCCTGATTCTCCCATCTGCAAGTTCATGGCGTTTCTTCTCAAATTTTTCAATCATCTCATTCAAATCTGCTTCACAGAGGTTGCTCCATTTCACGGTTCTATGCAATGCATCTAAAAGCTGTTCAACTGGAACCCATCCTTCTTCGTCCATTTCTAGTTCATATTCCCATGGTGCATGGCGTAAAGCATAAGAAATCTCCCTACTTAAATCCATATCTTTCATTCCGTTTCCTCCATAAGTTCAAATTCTATCATGGTTTCAACAACATCTTCTAGCCATTTCCACACATTCTCATATATCTTCCGTTGTTCATAGCCACTTGAAGCAAAATCATGAATCACATATACTTGTTCTCCTTTTCCAACTTCAAAACACGCTATGTCGTCACAGTCCCCTCTTCGCGCAAATGGAATTAGATTTCTTTCAGGATATCTTTTTTGCAAGCCAGCAAGCCTGATTCTTACACTTTCTTTATCCATAAAATACCAGACATCAAAATTTGTAAGATTTAATTCTAATAATTTAATAATTGATTTGGGATATACAAAGTTATTAGGTCTTTCATATTCTTCTAATAATTCTATCATTTAATTACCGCTCCATCCAATTATATTTGAACCTAATGGATATGTGTTTCTATATCCGCTATTTTGTTTACCTATCCTTAATAATACAGCATCTCCCCATGTCTGTGGAACCCCTTTTGGTGTTGTAAGCCTTTCAATTAAATCTAAATCCTGTGGTAACACTTCATCAAAAGCATGTACATTGGCTTGCACATCTATTTCTGCGTAACGAGCTGCTAATACTCTTGTATTATCAATAGTTGTCAAATTACCATCTGGCATTCTAACAACATCAATTGGGTCTCCATCCCAGCCTTTTGCTTTCATGCTATCAATAATTTCACTTGCGCTATCTATTCCCTGAGTACTTCTTGGCACAATTCCATTAGGTCCAGATATTGTATGCCCCACCTTTGGAACATTAATTGCAGGTGCAGTTTTAGGATTGTAATTTTCCACAAGATTTTTCATTATTGCTTTCTGTCCCACATGGTGTGCATCCATGGATCAATTTTTAAATTCATGGTTCAGATATGGTTCTTGAATAATTTAGTTTTACTTTGTTGAATGTTCCTATGTAAAGACATAATTAAATAAAACACTTCTCAAATACCGTTCTTTCATCAGCAGTCAAATTTTCTTTTGCGTAACGAGAAGAACTTTTGTACTTTTCTAACCACATTGTATCTCCTTCTAAAACATTCTCCCATTTATCAGCCAGTCCTTTCGCTGCTATCAGTATGCAATTTCTTATATATATATCTGCCCCCTCTCCACTCAATAAATTTTCTCTATCATGACCATCATATGCTTGTGCAAAAAAACTTCCGCAGGAATATTTTACTATGTCTCGACCTTTTTTATACAAATAATATATTTCTATATCAAATCTATCGATTGCAATCATAATTGCAAATCCCTCTCCAACCATAGCTGTTTTTAGCGGAGAGATTTTTACACACTCTAACTTATGTTCTTTGCATATTTTGTTCATATACATTGGTATATTATCATTAATATTCGTCCATAGATTATCCACGGTTTTTCCTCCCTACTTAACCATTGTTTTGGTAACAGCATCAAAATAATATCCGTGCTTCTTTAAATACGTATACTCTCTACCAAAGCCTGTAAGCTCGGTTTTTTCTGTAAACATATTTACACGGGTCAAATTGTCCCACGTAGGTTCTGTGGCTATTTTAAATATATCATTTCTTGCAATTGCATTATCTGGCCATCAGGCACTTTTGTCCATATGGAAATTTTAACCCTAACTCAAATAGCTACTCGTAAATTTTGCCCACATAAAACAGAGTCGCAATAAATCTCCAGTCAATATCTGTCGGCATCTCAATATGCATATTATCGAAATATCCCTCCATATCATCAACCCACGAACATATTCCTTCAAGATATGATGTTATCTCATCATTTTCCCATTCTTCACTCTTTTGTTGCTTATCAAGTCGTAATTGAGTTAGAAAATTCATAAAATCTTCTTTGGAGTTAACATCATTTATAATACTATTAAAATCCATTACGCACCTCCCTATTGTATTGTCATGCTTTGTCCATCTGCTAATTTTAACTTAATAGATATTCCATTTGTTTTTGTAGTCATTTTCCACATTTGGTTTGCTACTTCCTCATCCGTTGCCCACCTAAATGGCACACTATCCAGCTCAGCCATTCTAAATGCAGCTAACCGTCTATGATCAAGCGTCCATAGTTTCCCATCTGCGTCTTGCCATATTCGAATTTCTGGCAAATCAGTAGCTTTCAATGCACCACTTTTAAGTGCCTCTGCGTTTCCAAGTACTGTATGCTCCCCCGTTTGATTTTTTATTGAACTCTGCATAAAGTTAACATCTTTAGGATTGACAGTATTACTACCACTCTTTTGGTAATCAGCTTCATCAAGACCGCTTCCGGTCTGTCTGCTGATCACATCATTTACGGCATCAAAGGCTGTATAGCCTTTTTCATAATCTACCGTTTTCAGATAGCTTTATAAAATACATATTCATAATATATTACCAATCACGCATGTATTCTTATAAACTCATTTTGAATACATTTTTTCCATCACGTATAAACTTTTCAAGTCTTTCTTCCATTGTCCTTCCGTCCTCGCATGGCATATATGGAATTAAATTTTCTATTTGCTTAAAATAATTAAATTCTACATAAGTTTCCTCAATTATCTCAAAAACTCTGTCTCTATCATATGTATATACATAATATATAATCGCAAAAATCCATTTATTTAATATTTTCTCCTCTTCTTGTTCTTCTGAAAAGCAGAGTTTATCTAGAATTGTCCATACCTCATCTTCATTGGCTATGGATAGTTCTAAAACTATATCATATTTATCAATGGATTCGCTTAATACTTGTATTGCATATACTTTTACATCTTGACTTGAAATAATTGATTTCTCTAGCCCGATTTTTAATTCTACCCATTTCCATTCTGGTATAATTGTACAAAGCTGTTCAAAATTAATCACATACTTTATCACTCAATATCCTCCTTCAGCGTACTTCTATCCTGTGCTGAATCATCACAAATGGCTATATCGTACATTATTGTCTCTTCTCCCCCGGAATTTCCCAATCAACTTCTATCTTTCCGTTCTTCTTTTCAAATTCAGCAACATACCTTTTAATGAGAACTTCTATTTCCCGGTTAGCGGACCTTCCCTCATACTCAGCTATATATCTAAGTGCTCTTAACAATTGTGCATTGCCTCCACAGCACAAAGCGCTATGAAAACAATGCGTTTTCCATCTTAAGATATTCAATTTTCGGATATCCATATATATTACCCGTCTTTCTACGAAAGACACCAATGCGCCATGAAACATGTACATTGGCTTTCTCTATCTAATTTACTTCCCTTCTGATATTATTTCTTTATAAGACTGACACACTACAGAACACGTGGAGGTGAGTGGCGGGGCTGTATA
>CACXEN010000088.1 GCA_902766675.1 uncultured Erysipelotrichaceae bacterium | reverse complement strand
AGATTCTTTCATATTGAATCGATTTGCACAATTTTTGCATAAGAATCCACCTTCATGCGTACTTATCGCTGAAACAACAGTATTTCCACAGGATACACATTCATCTACATCTGGTAATATGCCATAGATTTGCATCATATCAACCAAATATAAGCTTAAAACAGTTTTTATATCATGGTTATCTTCTAATGCTTGAAATGCCAAATCTATTTTTTGATATATTTCTTGGGCATTATCATCTTCATTCATAGCCAAAGATAAAGCATCTGCGATTTCCGCTATCACATTAGCCGCATTCGATTTTTCCAAATCTTCATGTATATTTCGATATAAATGCATACTTTTCGCTGTTTTTAAGCGAAACATGCTTTGATTTTGTTTGTGGTCATATTGAATCTCTACTTTTGTTAATGGAAGCGTAGATCCTCTATTTTTACTAGCCATTTTCTTAGCTCCTGCTACGATAAATGACATCTTTCCATATTCATTAGTAAAAACCGTGAGAATATAATCATTATCACGGTAATCTAGTTGTTTTAATATAAAGCCAACGATTTGATCATTCATATGTAATTATCGCTATTAGCCCCACCATATCCATATTCAGTAATTCTTGCGTCTTTCGAGCGCCACTCTTCAACGACTTTCACAAATAATTCTAAATATACATTTTTTCCTAATAGTTTTTCTATGTCTTTTCGTGCCGCTTTGCCAATCTTTTTAATCATTTGACCTTGTTTGCCTATAATGATTCCTTTTTGGCCTTGTTTTTCTACAATGATAGAAGCTTGTATATAACATGCATCACGTTTAAATTCTTTATTATCAATCACAACAGCAGTCGCATGAGGAACTTCTTGTTCGCACAACAATAATACTTTTTCACGAATCATTTCAGATATTCTAAAATTCTCTGGATCATCACTGACCATATCTGTTGGATATAAATATTCACCTTCTGGCATATAAGACAAAGTAGTATGAATTAAATCTTCAAAAGATTTGTCATATTTTGCGGATATTGGAAAAAATTCGTCAAAAGTAAATCGTTCTTGCCACGTCTTTAAATTTGCAAGAATCGTTTCTCTATCTAATTTATCTACTTTATTTAGAATTAAAAATACAGGCAGTTTTGCATTTTTAATCACATTTAATACATACTCATCCCCAGTTTTAAATGGAACACTACCATCCACAACCAAATAGATAAGATCAACACCTTGTATAACATCCGTAGCTTGTTTATTCATTCGACTACCCAAGCGATATTTTGCTTTATGAATACCAGGTGTATCTGTAAAAATTATTTGCCCTTCATCACAAGTATAAATACCACGAATTTCACTTCGTGTTGTTTGTGGTTTTTCAGATACAATTGCGATTTTCTCATTGATTAGACCATTAATTAATGTACTTTTTCCTGCATTTGGTCTTCCCGCAATTCCTACAAAACCGCTTCTCATCGATTCACATCATCTCCATTGAATTGCATTGGCAATAAATCATTCATGCAAGTATCCATCTCTTCTTTGCCATTAGAAAGATATATTGGTGTTTCTCCTTCCAATAATTCAGATAATACTTGACGGCAAATACCACATGGTGCCGCAATGCGGAATCCATCACTTACAATAGCCAAAGCTTCAATTGTTTCTTTGCGATATCCTTCTGAATATGCCGCAAAGACAGCACTTCTTTCTGCACAGTTTGTGGCACCAAATGAAGCATTTTCAATATTTGCTCCACGGAAAACTGTTCCATCCTTACAAAGAATAGCAGCACCTACATGATATTTTGAATATGGTGCATATGCATTCTCCATTGCTTTAAAAGCTTCTTGTAATAATTCTTCTCTTTTCATTGTCGCAATTCCTCACTTCTTTATAATTGGGTCCAAAATCTTCTTTTGTAGTTGAACCATAACTTCTTCATCTTCTTTTGTCATGTGATCATATCCCAAGCAATGCAATAATCCATGTGTAAATAAAAACGCAATTTCTCTTTTTTCTGAATGATTATATTCCTTTGCTTGTCTTTTTGCATAATCTATATTGATAAAGATATCTCCTAAATCATCATCCATTTCTGAAAGTGTACAACCAGAATCAATCGTCGCAAAACTAATGACATCAGTAGGACGATCAATCTTACGATATTCTTTATTCAATGTATGAATCGTACGAGAACGTACAAAAGTAACACTGATTTCTAAATCTTTTGGTAACTGCAATACCTTCTCACAGGAGATTGCGATATCATCAAAAATAGTGTTATATCGATAAACATTTTGATTTGTACGATTTAAAATATTAATTTCCATAGCGTATATGTATTATACATAATTATTTATTTTTTTAAAGAAAAGAATCGTATTTTACGCACGATTCTTCTCATATTCTTCAATAATCTTTTGTACAAGAGGATGGCGCACAACATCATCTACACTAAGTTTTAAAATTTTAATATCTTTAATATCTTTTAAAATTTCACTAGCTTGTACAAGTCCACTTTGTTGGTCCTTTTTTAAATCTACTTGGGTAATATCTCCATTGATTACCATATGCGAATTAAAGCCAAGTCTTGTCAAAAACATTTTCATTTGAGAGCGTGTCGTATTTTGTGCTTCATCCAATATAACAAAACAATCATCCAATGTTCTTCCACGCATATAGGCAAGTGGCGCAATCTCAATAACATTTCTTTCAATTAACTTTTCTACTTGTTCACTACCTAACATGTCATTTAAAGCATCATAAAGTGGTGTTAAATATGGATCCACTTTCTCTTTTAAATCACCTGGTAAGAAACCTAAATTCTCACCTGCTTCTACTGCCGGACGTGTTAAGACAATACGTTTTACATCACCCTTTTTTAAAGCAGTTACTGCATGAATGACAGCCAAAAATGTTTTACCAGTACCAGCAGGACCAATCGCAAAAACAATTGGATACTTTTCCATAGCTTCCACAAATTCAAATTGTCCTTTTGTCTTTGGATAGATACTTTTTCCTGCTAATGTTCTACCAACTAAAACATTAGTAAATTCATAGGATTCATCTTCATCATCATTTTGGAAATTACGATATGCATAAATAACATCTGGCTCACTAATCTGTTTCCCACTTTTCACAAGTTTTAATAAAGCTTGTATAACAGATTGAATCTTTTGAAATGTTTCATCATCACAATCAGCGATAAAAAATGTATGGTCACGAAACGAAATATCCTTCTTAAAACATTCGCTTAATGTATGAATATTGCGGTCATTTACACCAACAATCATTCGTACATCTTGCTCATCAATTACAATCTCTTTAATATTACTCAATATTTTCACCTCTACCATATTGTAAGCCATATAGAAAGAAAAGAATAGATTTTCATCTATTCTTGTCTATATACTGTAACATTCATTGTATTACCAGAAGTTTTAGCATATTGATATATTCCACTAATATTATTTGGATTATTCTCCCCTGCTAATTCATAGAAAGTAAATATACATCCAGGATACATTGCACTAAGTGCACCTGACATCTCATTCGCATTTCGATATGAGCTATAAATATTTAATCCAGCAATAACATCAGGACATGCATCATTTGCAACAACTGGTTGTGTTGGCTCAACAACTGGTGCAGGTGCAGGATCTGCTACAGGAGTTGTAGTAGAAGAATGATTATTTCCAGTACTACTAGAATTTGTAGGAATTTCTATTGGTGTTTGTTCATTATATACATAAGGTTTTTCTTCATAATAATCATTTGGAATATATGTAGATTCCTCAGGCACATATGTATCATCATTTTTTGAACCCTTAGAAATAACTACCGCAATATGATCACCTGCATGTATTTCATCTCCTATAGATGCTGAAGTTGAAATAACTTGCCCTTGTGCATATGTTTCAGAGAATTCATAAGATATCTCTAGAATGACACCATTTTCTTCTGCCCAAGCTTTGAGATT
>CACXEN010000087.1 GCA_902766675.1 uncultured Erysipelotrichaceae bacterium | reverse complement strand
CAATTGAGTGAAGAATATTTAATATCTGAAAACTATATGGCAATTGGTAACTTCTCAGGATATCCAAGTATTACCGTACCTATGGGATTTGAAGAAGGATGTCCAATTGGTGTAAATATTACATGTCGTGCATGGGAAGAAGTGAATATGTTCGATATTGCAAAAGCAATTGAAGATATTACAGGCTATAAAGATTTGAAAGCGGAGGTGAAATAATGGAATACGATGTAACAATTGGTATTGAAATTCACTGCCAGCTAAAAACAGATACAAAAATGTTTTCTGGAGCACCTACTTCTTTTGGAAGAAACGCAAACACTTGTGTGAATGAAATTGATTTAGGTCATCCAGGTACTTTACCATGTTTAAATAAAGAAGCTGTCGCAAAAGCAATACAAGCTTGTACAGCATTACATTTAACAATTGATCCACTTGTGAAATTTGATCGTAAAAACTATTACTATTCTGATTTACCAAAAGGATTCCAAATTACCCAACAATTCCATCCAATTGGAAAAAATGGATATATCACAATTCATACAAGTGAAGGAGATAAGAAAATACGAATCAATCGTATTCATATGGAAGAAGATACTGCAAAACAATTCCATTTATCTAAAGTATCATTATTAGATTTTAACCGTGCTGGTACACCACTTGTGGAAATTGTGTCGGAACCAGATATGAAAAATGGTGAAGAAGCTGAAAAATATGTAGAAGCTTTAAGACAAACACTATATTACATTGGTGTTTCTGATGCGAAAATGGAAGAAGGCTCTATGCGTTGTGATGTCAATGTGTCGATTGCGCCAAAAGGTTCAGATAAACTAGGAACGAAGAATGAGATTAAGAACTTGAATTCTATTTCAAATGTCGCAAAAGCAATTGACTATGAAGTACAACGTCAAAAAGAAGCTTTGGAAAATGGAGAAGAAATCTTACAAGAAACGAGACGTTTTGACGAAAAGACTGGTACTACAATTTTGATGAGAAGAAAAGAAGGTAATGTGGATTACAAATTCTTCCCTGAACCAAACATTTTCCCAATTCGTTTAGATGATGCTTGGATTAAAGAAGTCCAAGATAGTATGAGTGAATTGCCAGAAGAAAGAAAAGAAAGATATACAAAAGAATATGGACTTTCTATTCATGACATTGATGTATTAATCGCAAATAAAGAAATGTCAGAATTCTTTGAAAAAGTTATGGAACATACACAAAATGCCAAGGCTGTATGCAATTGGTTATTGGGTGATGTGAGTGGTTGGCTCAATAAAAATGAAATCTCTATTGCGGATGCAAAACTAGAGCCAGCTCATTTAGCAAAACTTATTGAATTAGTAGATGAAGGAAAAGTTTCTGGTGCACAAGCGAAATCACTTGTGGATGATGTGATGCATGGAAATGATCCAGAAGTATTAGTAAAAGAAAAGAATATGACACAAGTCAGTGATGAATCTGCTTTATTACAAATGGTCAATGAGGTGTTAGATAATAACCCGCAAGCCATTGAAGACTTTAAAAATGGTAAAGATAGAGCAGTTGGATTCTTAGTAGGACAAGTCATGAAAGCCTCTAAAGGAACTGCTAATCCAGGCTTAGTGAATAAGATTCTTAATGAAGAATTAAAGAAGAAATAGCTATAAAGGTGGCACAACCTATAAAAAAAAGGTAAAATATTGTGCGGAGATAACTATGGCAAAAAGATTTACGAAAAAAAAGAACAGACATATTACAGGACTACTATTTTGGGTCTGCTTAGTATTATTAGCAGCGCCATTTGTAGTGCTTGGATGGATTCTATTCTCTTCACAAATGGATACTGGTACACCTGTACTAGGTAATCGATATGAAGGTGACTTAGATCCAGCAATCACAAAGACACAACTAGAAGAAGTAAAAACTGCTGTTAGTGGTGTTGAGGGTGTAGATAATGCAAGTTTGAATATGGCTACCGCAACATTACGTGTATATGCGGATGTTTCAGATGATGCTGATGAAGATACAGTAAAAGCTATAGCAGATCAAGTATATGAAGCTGTTGCCGGTGTCTTAGATCCAGCTGTATATTTTACACAAGCTGATGGGAAAAAGATGTATGACTTAGAAGTGCATACATTCACATTGGTAAAGCAAAGCGAAGAAGATAACTTCGTTTATGCGATTAAAACAAAAACTTCTGCAATGGGAAAGCCAATCACAAATATCGTTTCGAAACCACGTAATGCAAAACTCGCACAAAAGTTACGTGATGATGTGGAAAAACGATTGGAAGAAGAAGCGAAAGCTGCTGAAGAACAAGCTGCAGCTGAAGAAGGTGGCGAAGCTGCAGAAGAGCCTAGCGAAGAAGGTGGAGAATAAAAAGGGAGTTATCCCTTTTTTTAGAATATGAAGAAGAATGACACTTTTATTACAGAATGTATAGGGTATAACATCGATGGATTTGGAGTCGTACGCATCGATGATTTTGTGGTATTTGTGCCAGGATTGATAAAAGGGGAAGTTGCAGAAATAGGAATTACTGCACTAAAAAAATCATATGGATATGGAAGAATCATTGAAATAAAAGAAACTTCTAAGCATCGTGTAAAACCAATGTGTGATGTATATCCACGTTGTGGTGGCTGCCAGTTACAACATATGGATTATGAAGCCCAAAAACAATTGAAAGAAGAAATCGTCAAAGACTGTTTTAAACAAAATGCACATATGGATATTACACCACTTCCAATTCTTACAGGCCAAAAACAAGAGGCATATCGAAATAAAGTACAAGTGCCTGCACAATATAAAGACGGAAGTTTAAAAATGGGATTTTATCGCAGTCGTTCGAATGACATTGTGGAATATGACATCTGTAAAATTCAATCAGATTTATCGAATGCGATTATTTCTACATGCAAAAAATTATTCCAAAAATTAGAAATATCAAAAGATATCCGACATGTCTTAGTAAAGCATGCACATTCAAATGGTGAAGTGATGGTTTGTTTGGTAAGTAGATCGTATCCACTCAAAAACCAAGAAAAACTTGTGCAATTATTATGTAAGAATCATCCAGAAATTCAAAGTATTACATTAATACATAATCAAAGAAATGATAATGTCATCCTAGATGGGAAAGAGCATTTACTATTTGGTAAACCATATATTGAAGAACAATTGATGGGGAAAACTTTTATGATTCATGCTAAAAGTTTTTTCCAAATTAATCCATATACCACACCACTTCTATATGGCAAAGCAATTGAATATGCAAATCTTTCCAAAAATGATATTGCGATTGATTTATATTGTGGCACTGGAACAATTGGATTATTAATGGCAGATAAAGTAAAAAAAGTATATGGCATAGAAATAGTAGCTGATGCAATTAAAGACGCAAAGAAAAATGCGATAAACAATCATATTGATAATATAGAATTCTTAAATATGGATGCTTTGCAGGGAGCAAAAGCACTCATTCGCTCGAAAATAAAAGCAGATGTAATTATTGTGGATCCACCAAGAAAAGGCTGCACAAAAGATACAATTCAAGCAATGAAACAAATCAATCCAAAAAGAATTGTATATGTGTCTTGTAATCCAGCAACACTTGCACGAGATGTAAAAGAATTGAGTGATGCATATACACTAGAAGAAATTCAACCAGTAGATATGTTTCCACAAACAACACACGT
>CACXEN010000086.1 GCA_902766675.1 uncultured Erysipelotrichaceae bacterium | reverse complement strand
GGATTATTTGGACATTCATCGTAATAGCTGCGATTATAATTTCCGTAATAGTAGAAAAGATTAGTTCAAGAAAGATAGACAGATAAGTTCCTGTTTATGCATATAATAAAAAGCTCTTAGGCAATTCTAAGAGCTTCATTCTTATTCAGGTTTCCATGTTAAATAGAAATACGAAAGATTTCATTTTTAATATTCATGTAAACTATTGAAAAAATATCATTTTGGCGCTAAACTAAATATGTATTACATTTGTGTTACAAGGAGGTTAATCATGAATTCGACAATCACAATTAGACTAAACGAAGAAGAAAAAGAAATATTTGAAGAATATTCAAAAGTATATAAAGGTGGATTATCCACAATGATAAAACATCTTGCGTTAGAAAAACTACAAGATGAATTTGACCATGCTAAAATATCATCATTTGAAAGTGGAATGAAGGATGGTACTGTTACTATAAGACCATATAGCGAACTACTGAAAGAGCTTGGTATTGAATAAAATGAAATATACATTTTATACTTCATCTGATTTTGATAAACAATTTAAAAAATTAGATAAATCAGTACAAAGGACAATAAACAAATGGATTCAATCTAATTTGATAAATACAGAGAATCCATACGCCTCTGGCAAAGCACTTACTGGGATTTTTAAAGGCTATTGGAGATATCGAATTGGCAGTTATAGGCTACTTGTTAAAATAGTTGATAATGAGTGCATAATCATCGCAATCGATATTGACCATAGAAGTGTTATATATAAATGATTTAAGCTAAAAAATTTAAAATCATTCACTTTATAATTTAAAAGCTCTTAGATGATTCTAAGAGCTTTATTTCTTACTATTCAGGTTTGCCAAGAAGTTTAAACATATTCTTTTTATAAACTTCAACACCTGGTTGGTTAAATGGATTGATATCTAACATATAACAAGTCATTGCTGTTGCGATGAAGAAGTAATAACATAGATATCCAAAGGAATGTTCCTTCATATCAGGAATTGAGATTAATAAGTTATGCACATTACCAACTTCTTCATGTGCTTGAAGTGTTCCTTCAAATGCCATCTTATTCACCCAGTCCATCGATTTACCAGTTAAGTAATTCATGTTGTCACCATTTTCAGGATCATTTGGTACTGATAAATCTAATGTTGGTTTTTCAACACATAATACTGTTTCAAATAATACTTTATTACCTTCTTGTACAAATTGACCTAATGAATGTAAATCTGTTGAGAAACAAGCACTATCTGGTAAGATACCTTTTCCTTCTTTTCCTTCTGATTCACCCATTAATTGTTTAAACCATTCTGCTAACATTTGGAGTTGTGGCTCATATGTCACAAAGAATTCCACATTGTATCCTTGGTTTTGTAGGATACGTCTAGCAACCGCATATTGATATGCCGCATTCTTGTTTAAATCATCTGTATCTAATTCATGATATGCATCTAAGAAACCTTGCATCATCGCATCGATATCGATTCCCATAATTGCTAGTGGTACTAAACCAACTGGTGTTAATACAGAATATCTTCCACCAATATTATTTGGTATAACAAATGTTTCATACCCTTCTTTTAAAGCCAATGCTTTTAAAGTACCCTTTTCTTTATCTGTTGTCGCAATGATTCTTTCTTTGGCTTCTTCTTTGCCATATTTTTCTTCCATGAAATTCTTTAACATTCTAAATGCCAAAGCTGTTTCTGTTGTTGTACCAGACTTAGAAATTACATTTAATACAACGCTTTTATCTTTGATATGTTCTAATACTTGTGCTGTATATGTACTAGAGAATGTATTTCCCACAAAGATAACTTCTGTTGGATTATTCGCATATAAGCCTTGTACCATTTCTATAGCAGCACGTGCACCTAAATAAGATCCACCAATACCACATACAACAAGCACTTCAGCTTTATCTTTTACTTTATTTGCGACTTCTTTAATGCGTGCAAATTCTTCTTTGTCATAATCTACAGGCCAAGATACCCAGCCCATGTAATCATTACCTGCACCACTTTTTTCTCTGATTGCACGGTGTAATTTCGTGACTGTTTCTTGATATGCACTGATTTCTTCTTTTAATAGTCCGTGTGTTGCATCAAATTTCATCATTGTTTATTCTCCTTCGCTTCTTTTATCCAATCATCCATATTTTGGGCAATGGATCGAAAACCGATTCTCATAATCGGTAAACTCGCTTTATTCTCAATTGGTTTCTTACGATTTCTTGTATGTAATTTTCTAAGCGCCTTTAAAGAAAGTTTTGCATGATGTGTTTTCTCATCATATTCTAAAACTTTTAGTTTCACGACATCTCCAATATTTACATATTGATGAATGTCTTTCACAAAACCATCGCTTAATTCTGAAATGTGTACTAAACCATTTGTGTTTGCGTCAATAGAAATGAAGGCTCCATATGGTTGAATACCTGTCACCTTCCCTTCGATAATATCTCCTGCCTTATAACTCATAATTTCTCCATAAAAAGTATATCACAATATTATCCTCATAAATTCATAAGGTGTTTTACTGGACAAAATGATAAAGATGCGTGAAAATACTCATGGTAAGAAAGAAGGCAGTTATGAGTGAAATAAATAACACAGAAAGTATACAAAGTGATGTTTTAGATCGCATTGAACATACTATGAATAAAATTAGACCATACATCCAAGCAGATGGTGGTGATGTACAATTAGTAGATTTCAAAGATGGAATTGTATATGTGAATATGCTAGGCGCATGCGCTGGATGCATGGCATTAGATGATACATTAACAGATGGTATTCAAGCAATCTTATTAGATGAAGTACCTGAAGTAAAAGGTGTTCGTATCCACAATCCAATGGAAGAATCTAATTTTTAAAATAATAAATTTGTATTTTAAAGGTATAGTTTAATGAACTATACCTTTTTCTTATTATTTAAGCTTTTCAGTCTTCTACGACAATATTTTTCTCTTTTAGATTTCTTTTGATTCGATCATTGGCCAAAACATAGATGACTGAGAAGATTGGCACTCCAACAAACATACCAACGATTCCAAATAATGAACCACCTACAATGATCGCAAACATTACCCATAATGTTGGTAAACCTACTGCATCTCCTAAGATTCTTGGTCCAATCACATTACCATCGATTTGTTGGAGGATTACAATGAACACAAAGAATTCTAATGCCATCCAGAAATCAATAATTAATAGAATTAATAAACAAGGAATTGCGCCAATAAATGGTCCAAATACTGGAATCATATTTGTAATACCAATCACAAATGCGATCAATGGCGCATATGGCATACGCATAATTACTACAGCGATATATGTAATGACTCCAATAATTAATGAATCAATAAATTTTCCAAATAAGAAGCTATTAAATGTTTTTGAAGTTAGTCGTAATACTTCAATTACTCTTGTGGCACTCTTTTTATTTAGAATTGCATAGAGTAATGATTTGAATTGTTTCTTGAAAACTTCTTCATCTAACAATATATAGATACAGATAATAACACCAATCAAGAAGTTTAAAATACCACGCGCAAATGAAATAGAGAATGATAGTAATGTCGCAATACCACCACGTGCTCCAGTTAGCCATTCCGTTAATTTTCCACTAGCAGAATCAATTAATGAATTTACCATATTAGACATTTGTGAATTAGTACCATTGATACTTTCCACCCACTGTACTGCCTTTTGCATATAGCCATCAAATGATGCACTAAATGTAGATAAACTATCCGCAAGTTGAGGAATTAATATCGCAAAGAAAGAGAATAACACTAAGATTAATACAAGCATACATATTAATGTCGCAATCTTTCTCTTTGTGCGGAATTTAATAGATACATGCTTTAACCATTTAATTTCAATTGTACGTCGTAAAGGAATTAATACGAACGCAAAAGCAAAACCAAATATAAATGGTGCTAATGCCTTTACAAGTTTTAAAACACCGTTGAATACCCATCCAACATTCTTTAAAAGAATATAAAAGACCACAATCAAAATACCAGCTACTGTAATCGTTAATATATTCTCTTTTGCTTCAGGTTTTAGGTTTTTCAAGTCCATATCTAAATGCATTATAACACGAAAATCAATTACACAATTATTTCATTCATTAAGTTGCTAATGGTATAATTCTTGTATGAAATTTGCGTATTTAATGTATTCATCAAAAAAATATGATGATATTGTGCCAGTTATAAAAGAATTGGTAAAACAAGACGACCATGTCTTCATTATGGTAAACAACGATAAAGAACGTGATGAAGTCACAGTCGCATTTGGAAATAACCGAAATGTTCATATTTCTAGACGCTTAGAATTTGCACAAGAAGGAGATTTATCACTGTCTAGAGGTACCCTCTTACAAATGTTAGACGCATTTGAATGTGATGTTGAATTCGATTATTTCATTAATCTAACAGAGGACATGTTACCACTAAAGAAAAGAGATGAAATCGTCGCTTATTTAGAAAAGAATCCAAAAGATCACTATTATATTGATCGAACTGAAAAAGAAGATCCAAGTTTAAGAAAGAAAACTTTAAAGTATTATGCATATACAAATATTATTGGATTCGCTACAAGTCGCTATGTGCGCTATCAAGCAAAAGGTTTCGCTGCTTTATTAAATCTATTACGTATCCGTCGTACATTAGATGAAGAAATTGTGATTGGTAGTCCTTGGTTTATTTTGACAAAAGATACTGCGAAAGTGCTATCTGAGAATTATCCATATTGTAGTGATAAATTCAAATTGTCTTGGTATAGCGAAGAAATGGTTTATTACATGATGATTGAAAAGTTCATTGGTAAAGTAGATCATATCAATAAAGATATGCGTGTAGTAGGACCTGATGGTTCTTGGAAAGAAAGCCAAGGTGCTCGCACTCTAACAAAGGAATTAATTGATGCCCATCCAGAAGCACTATTTGGAGGCACATTATCCACAAAAGAAAATGAAGATTTATATTTTGAAATATTAAAGAAATATAACGAAGGATATGTAAAACCAAAGAAAAAGGAAGAAGAAATCTCTGAAGAGACCTTTAATGAAATGGTTACATCAATCAAAAGAAATAAGGATGAATAATCATCCTTATTTTTTTTGGTCTAAATAATTAATTCTTTGTAATACATGTTTTCTACCATTTCGATAGCTTAAGAAACTCATAATTGTAAAGATACTAGCTACAACAATTAGAAATACATCTAATATTTTCCAAATATTCCAATCCCCTTTTAGGAATAGAACGAGCATTGCAACACAGAATAACACAATGACTCCACCATACTGTACATATCGCTTTACTCTTTGTAGTAATATGTTTTCTTGTTGGATTTCGAACTTTATTTTTTCACGTTCACTTCTTGATAATGCCATAAAAACCTCACTTAATTAGTGTATCAAAAAAAGCTCCGCTTTGGGAGAGTAGCGAAGCTTTTTTTATTATAAATTTTTCTAATTAAATTAGATATTTAGGTCTTCACCATAGCTGAGTCCTGGATCGAAGAAGCCTAGTAATACACCTACGAATGCGATAACAATCATAAGTAGCATAACTTTAACTGCAGACATCTTCTTCTTAGACATCAACCACCAGCATAACAATACGAATAGCATTGTTAATACGCCTGGGAAAGCGCCATCTAACTTATCTTGTAATGTAACACCAGCAACATTGAATGATGTTGTGATATTAACCCAAGAAGCAGCCATAGCACCAACGATTACTTGACCTAATAATACTGCTGATTCACGTAATGCAGTAGCTCTATCACCAACGATAACTTCTACTGCGTTACCACCAAGAGCATATCCTCTATTGTAAATAGTCTTTTGGAACCAAATAGATGTTGCATTCCAAACGATGATATAGAAGAAAATACCTAGTGGAGAACCACCATCACATAAACCTAATGCGATACCTAATAAAATAGGAATATAAGTACCTACGATTAGTGAGTCACCAATACCTGCTAGAGGACCCATCAAACCAGCACGGATACCGTTGATCATTTCATCATCGATTTCAGCGTTACCGTTTGCACGAGATTCTTCTAGACCAGCTGTGATACCAACAACGATAGAACCGATTTGTGGTTCTGTGTTGAAGAATGGGTAGTAAGTATGTAACTTTTCTGCTTGTTCTTCAACTGTTGGATATAGTTCTTGGATGATAGGTAACATGGACCACATGTAACCGAATGTTTGCATGTGTTCTTGTGTAAAGCATGTTAGATTTCCATAGAACCAACGCCAGAATGACTTATTTAACGTAGCCTTTGAAACTCTCTTTTCTGACATCTTAAATATCCTCCTCATCATCAGCTGCAGCAGCACCGCCTGCTTTAGTTCCTAATGAATTTAGTTTCATTTGGAAGTTAATGAGTGCGAATACTGCACCAATTGCTGTAGCAGCAATTAGTGTTAGACCCATTGATTTTGCGATAGCAAAACCAAATACGAAATAGATTAAGTCTGTTGGTTTTGTAACAACAGAGTTGAGAAGAATACCCATTCCGACTGCAGGTAGTAATGAACCTACAGTAAATAGAGCTTTCATGTACCAACTATC
This sequence comes from uncultured Erysipelotrichaceae bacterium, assembly GCA_902766675.1. GTDB lineage: Bacteria > Bacillota_I > Bacilli_A > Erysipelotrichales > Erysipelotrichaceae > Bulleidia. The sequence continues at coordinate 1,712 of CACXEN010000086.1, read as the reverse complement.
CATTGGTAATGCTTCACGGAATGTATAAACTGCTTGTGAACCATAACGGTTAATTAACATTACAGGGATGAAAGAAATCGCAATGTGCGAAATAACAGGCATCCAAGTTTCAACAGATGTTAAAATCTTGAAGTTGTTTTTGTCTAATTCAGCCCAACCAATGTGTTGCCAAATAAGGTTAGCCATAGCTGTTCCATAGAATTGGACAGTTCCGACTGTACCTACGAATGCTCCTAATGCACCAGCGATACCACTAGCTGCTTCGCTATCAAGTTCTAAGCCTTGGCTCTTACATGTAGCGTATGCTAGAGGAATACCGATGTAAGATACAGCACGCAAGTCTGCTGCTACTGTACCACCTGGAGTAACTAATGCAATGTAAATAATTTGCATTGGAATCGCCACTTGAATGCAACCTTTAACGTCGCCCATGATTAGACCAACGAATAAGGAAGCGATTAGAGGACGGTTCAATGTATAGTTACCCACTGTTGTTCCCAAAGCGGCAATTGTAGATGCAGCCAATACAGACATAACACCTAATAATGCGGCTTGGACCCAAGATATTGTCATAATCTAAACCCCTTTCAGTTTCACAAAAATAATTCTATGCTCAAACCTCACACACTCTCCCACGTGTAAGGCTTAGAAGCCCTCATTAATCCGTATAGCCGAATTGACCACGGAATTTTGGCCATTCACCAATTGCTGTTTCACGTACAAGCGCGAATGTAATTTGGTAGCCTTTTTTATAAATCTTTTCTAAAGCATCAGCTTCTTCTTGAATGATAGATTGGTTGTTACCTAATTTAGTAGCACCAGGTCTGTCATTACATGGACCGATAACCAATTCTTTCACATTACTTGGAACAAATCCGAAATCAACAAGGATTTCTGCCATGTCTATTGGGTTCTTTGTAATTAAGAAATAATGTTTATCAGAATCCAATACTTTTTGAGCTTTTGCTTTGAAGTCTTCCATTGTCCAGATAAATACCTTCTTATCTGTAGAAGCAACAAAGCTTTGCTTTAGTACAGGTGTTGTAGCGACTTTGTCGTTTACAACTACGATGCCATCACATGGATATTCTTTAGACCAACGAGTGATAACTTGTCCATGGATAATTCGATCGTCTACGCGCATAAAAGTAATCATAATAGTCTATCTCCCTTCAATTACTAAATGATCAATCATATTAAATGTCATCATCAGAATCGTTACCTGCTTCAACAACGAATTCTGAAATAGCATTTTTTGCCTCACCTAAGATTGTTTCTTTTAACATATCTAGATCATCTAAATTATCTTTCATAATAACAGCTGTCATAGCCATAGGCATATTCATACCTGTTAATACTAATGATTTATCTAATAAGTTTCTTTCAGATAGCACTTCAAGTGCTTTTGTCATTGGTGAACCACCTAAAATGTCGCACATTAGAATCACTTGGTCATCTTCTGTAACTGGTGCGATTAATTCTCTGAAGTTATCTTGGAATTCATCTGCACTCATGTCTGCTTTCAAGTTTGTGCATAACACTTCTTCACGTTCGCCAGTCATCATAAACACAGCTGAACGTAGACCAGGTGCGAATTCACCATGGCTGATTAAAACTACATATTTTGTCATATTATCTCCTTTGATTTATTTCGCTTAACTACCTTCTATTCTAAACCAATAAAAGGGCTTTCACAACTATTTTAGTAGTCT
>CACXEN010000085.1 GCA_902766675.1 uncultured Erysipelotrichaceae bacterium | reverse complement strand
CGCAACCATTGGTCCTGTAGCTCAGTTGGTAGAGCAATGGACTGAAAATCCATGTGTCGGCAGTTCAATTCTGCCTGGGACCACCATAAAAAGTCACTGTACTATACAGTGGCTTTTTTTTACTTTCTTTATTATCCCTCAACTGGAGCTTCCGGTACCTCTTCAGCTGGTGCTTCTGGTACAACTGGAGGAATTGGCGTTGGTGCAACCGTTGCTTCTGGTACTGGCGTTTCTGGTGTTGGTTCAATCGTTGGTGTTACTTCTTCTTGTGGTACGATTTCTTGAGGAATTGGTGTAGCAGTTACTTGTGGAGCAACTTCTTGTGTGAATGCTTGATTCGTCAAAGGATCAATCGCTAACATATTTGTGTCAGGTCCAATAATGCCAGGAATTTCCGCAAGTGGCATTGGTCTTTTATCTTCTGTTAATAATGCATGCGTACGTATATATTGAAATAATGCATTTGCGCCTATTTCAGATAGATGTAAACCATCCTCACTCATATATTCTAATTTTGCATAACCACTTTCTTTATCAATCAGCGCTTCATAGGAATTCAAATAATGATATCCCTTTTTCTCACACATCGATTTGATTGCGGCATTATAGCTTTCAATCATTGGTAATTGAACATTTGTATATGTTGTATATAAACTAACTGGCGGAATTGAATTGATGATAATTTCAGCATATGGATATGCTTCTTTCACCCTTTCTATTTGTATTGCATAACTTTCCGCAAAATCAGTCGCATATAAACTACCACCTAAATTATTTGTGCCAAAAGTCATAATAATTCTTTTTGGTTGTAATATTCTTACAGAATCTACCATCGTAAAGGTACCTGTATAAAAACGCATACAAGCAGTTGATGATATGCCATCAATACCAATACCAGCAACTGCTATTGTATTTTCAACAGTTGTTAGTGGTAATTGGTCCTCTTCCGAAAGATATCCTAAAAAACGTGCTGTATTGGAATCTCCCAAAAATAGTGTTTCATCAATATATTCTCTACCAGCATCTTTTGTCTTCTTTAATACTGTATTATTTTCATTTGTTTCATGTTCTGTATCTTCTATTTCGATATCTTGATCCTTTTTATTGATTGTTTGTGCATCACTTTCAGTATCAGTTTTATCTCTTTGATAGAGATATACACCTTGCAATCCTGCCAGACTAAAACAAACAAATGCGATAATCGCAAGTGCCCAAATAACAATCTTTTGTTTTGTTGTATAAGAACTTTTTTTAGTTTTATTCTTCATAATTAAACACGTCAATCATACACCATTTTTAAGAAATATAAAAACCACATTTCTGTGGTTTATACTGCAAGTCTTTTTAATGTTGCTTTCAGATTTGGAATTGTTAATTCTTTCATTGTTTTTGATAATTCAGCAGGACTTTGCTTCATTCCGTAATATATCCATTGAAGTATCATTCCCCCACAAGCATTTGAGAAATAACAAGCAACCAATTCCTTTGTTTTGGCATCCAAATTTAAATCCTTTGATTCATTTTCAATAATTTCCATTAATACATCATTGATATTCATAAATACCATCTGATCTAAGAATTCACGTAAGAAAGAATGGAATGCTTGTTTGATAAATTCTTCATCTTCTAACATTTTATTACAAATTTCTACGCATCCATTTTGCCAACTCTCAGCATCGACTACATTAGGAAATGCTGTTTTGAAAGCATTCTTGAATAACCATTCCACCAAATCATATATATCTTTAAAGTGATAATAAAAAGTCTGACGATTCATGTTGCATTCGTCAGTAATGTCAGAAATAGTTACTTTCTTGATTCCTTTTGCTGCTACTAATTCTTTAAAAGCATTAGCTAATTTTAATTTTGTTGTTGCTGCCATGGTTGTTAATTACAACTGCTATTATACGAAATATATCTTTTTTTTGCAAAAGTGTGCTACTATAGTTAGGCAAGTTTGCAGGAATACCCAAGTGGTTGAAGGGGCGGGCTTGGAAAGCTCGTAGATCGGTAACACGGTGCCAGGGTTCAAATCCCTGTTCCTG
>CACXEN010000084.1 GCA_902766675.1 uncultured Erysipelotrichaceae bacterium | reverse complement strand
ATTCTTTCATTTTCATCATTGATTTGGAATTTCGCAACAGTATAAAAATTATCCTCATTATGATAAAGGACATACGTTATCTTCCCATTCAATTTCATTAAGTTTTCACTCATAAGTTATTCACAACAGTATCATTCACTGTTTGCATTAAATCTTTTCCATCTTTATATACAACATCAATTTTTCCGCCACAAATCATCACATCATTTAAATAGAAAACTGCTTCTTGACCTGGTGTAACAGAACGAATTGGTTCATCAAATTCAACATATAAGCCTTCATCTTTTTTATGAATCGTAACCTTATTATCCACTTGGCGATATCTAAATTTTGCATCACACACAAGTGGCAATTCTACATCCGCAAGCCAATTGACATCACATACATAACAACTGTTTGAATATAAGTAATCTTCATTTGATGTATCTGTCACATATAAAAGATTCTTTTCTACATTTTTACCTACAACGAAAAACGGACCAATGCCTCCAATATCTAATCCTTTTCTTTGGCCAATTGTGTAATACATTACACCTTTATGTCTTCCTACAACTTCCAAGTCATTGATATTAATAATATCTCCAGCTTTCATTGGTAAATAATTGCTTAAGAATTCACGGAAATGTCTTTCACCAATAAAACATATTCCTGTTGAATCTTTCTTTTTCGCAATACTTAATTCCAATTTTTCAGCGATTTCTCTTACTTCCGGTTTATGTATATCACCTAATGGAAATAATGAATAATCAATGATGTCACGTTGTATTTCAGCTAAGAAATATGTTTGGTCTTTATTACGATCATCTGCTTTCATAATCGCCGCATGACCATTATATTCACATCTTTTTGCATAATGTCCTGTTGCCACAAATTCAAAACCATTTTCTTTTGCGTAATCCGTAAATTGATGAAATTTAATATATCGATTACATAAAATATCTGGATTAGGCGTTCTTCCCCTTTTATATTCATCTAAAAATGTTTTGAAGACATCATCCCAATATTCATCTATAAAATCTACACGATTTAAAGGAAGCTCAAGTTTGTTAGCTACATCAAGTGCATCTTGATAATCTTTTTCCTGTGGACACATATTATCATTCAATGTAGGATTCCCGTTGAAATCATCATTGGCCATTGAATCCCAATTACGCATAAAAGCACAGGTAACATCATGTCCCTGTTGTTTTAGTATATAGGCAGCGATTGCGCTATCAACACCACCTGATAAGCCTACTAATACTTTACTCATATGTTACATATTATATAAAAAAGATGAGGTTTTTACTATTCCGCATCTTTTACACGAATCTGACCACAAGTTTCAAATACAGGGCATTCTTTATCACAACAATTATCTGCTAATTTACGTAATTCATGTGGTACGAATACACCAATTTCTTCTTCATCATAGCCAACTTGGAAGCTATCTTCATTTAAGATAATAGGTCTTTTTAAGACACTAGGATTCTTTTTGATAAATGAGATTAATTGATCGGTTGTCATTTCTTCAACATCCACCTTTTCATCTTGAATGATCTTTGAACGTTTAGAAATAATATCATCACTTCCATTTTCACTACGCATAAGTAAATGCTTAATTTCATTATCATTAAGCAAAGTTTTAAATATATTCTTTTCAATGAAAGGTAATTCTCTATCTTTCAACCATTGTTTTACTTTTCGACAGCTTGCACAGCCTGGCGATGTATATACAACTATCATTTCTCACCTCCATAGAATTATACAACATATTCCTTTTGTAGTCATTGAAAACAAGGTTTTTATATGATTAAATGTATAATAGTTTTATTAAGGAGAAGGTATCATGAAACGAATGCTATCAGGGATAAAACCTACAGGACAACTACATTTAGGCAATTATATTGGTGCACTAAAGCATTTTGTAGAATATCAAGATGAATATGAAATGCTTGCTTTTATAGCGAATTTGCACTGTATTACAATGCCACAAGATCCAAGTGAGCTACAAAAGAACTTAACAGATTGTGTAGCCCTATATCTTGCATGTGGATTAGACCCAAATAAAGCTACGATATTCCTTCAAACAGATGTAAAATCTCATGCTCAACTAGGTTATATCATGTGCTGTCATACATATTTAGGTGAATTAAATAGAATGACACAATTCAAGGATAAAATGGCTAAAAATGAAACAAATCTAACTGGCGGTTTATATACATACCCTTCTTTGATGGCTGCAGATATTCTAATTTATGATGCTGATTATGTACCAGTTGGTGAAGACCAAAAACAACATGTTGAATTAACAAGAGATTTAGCAGAACGTTTCAATCATAAATATGGCGACTTATTCAAAGTTCCTGAACCACTTGTATCAAAAGTTGGCGCAAGAATTATGTCCCTATCAGATCCTTCTAAAAAAATGTCTAAATCAGATGATAGCGATAAAGGATGTATATATTTACTAGATGATTTAAAAGTTGCACGTAAAAAAGTTATGAGTGCAGTTACTGATAGCTTAGCGAATGTTAAATATGATGTTGTGAATCAACCAGGTATATCTAATTTAATGCAAATCTATTCTTCCCTATCAAATGATTTACCATTTGAAGAAATTGAAAAAGAATTTGCGGGTAAAGGATATGGCGAATTCAAAAAAGCAGTTGCTGATAAAGTATGTGAAACATTAGAAATTATTCAAAATCGATATAAAGAAATCATTGATAGCAATATTATTGAAACCACTTTACAACAAGGCGCTAAAAAAGCTTCAGAAATTGCAGATAAAAAACTAGATGATGTGCAAAAAGCACTTGGTATGGAAATCATTTAAAAATGTTGGTGTTACACCAACATTTTTT
>CACXEN010000083.1 GCA_902766675.1 uncultured Erysipelotrichaceae bacterium | reverse complement strand
TAGTAAGAATCTTATCGGAAATGAAGTTATATAAAGCATCATTTTCAAAATATGGAACGATTTATTCAGATAACTATAGTACGTTATCTCCTAAGGTAACGATGAGATATGAGAATTTAGAGAAGTATAAGGAGAATTTTGTATGTTCAGCACAGTATTAACAGATGGATTATCTACAACAGCAGTAGGGTTAAGTGTACTTACATCGCTTGTATGTGGATTGATCATAGCGTATGTCTATAAAGCTTGTGAGCATCCTACAAAGGGGTTCACGATTACACTTGGTTTACTACCAGCAATTACACAACTCGTCATCTTTATGGTCAATGGCAACCTAGGTGTAGGTGTTGCGGTAGCTGGTAGCTTCCAACTGGTACGTTTCCGTTCTTTACCAGGTAAAGCAAATGATATTTTGGTTATCTTCTTAGCGATGGCAATTGGCTTATGTACAGGTATGGGATATCTATATTTAGCATTCGTTGCCACAACAATTATTTGTTTGGTATATGTAGTACTCTCTAAATCTAAAGTATTAGATGGAGATACACATTATCGTAGCTTGCGTATCACAATACCAGAAGATATTGATTATTCAGAAATCTTCGATGATGTATTTAAAGAATATACATCTAAAGTAGAACTTGAATCGGTAAAGACAATCAACTTAGGTACGATGTATCAATTAGCATATAACGTATTCTTAAAAGATATAGGCAAAGAAAAGTCTTTCTTGGATGATATACGTGTCAGAAATGGAAATTTACCAGTCGTATGTAGTCATATGCAAACAGTCGCAACTGACTTGTAGGAGATAGGTGGATGAAATCCACCTATTTTCTTATTTGTTTCATGGTAGAATTTTAAAAAGGAGATTAATATGTCAATGGGACCTAGAGGTGGTGGCCGTGGAGGTCGCTTTCTAGAAGATGAAGAAAAGGCAAATGCGCCGAAGATAACGAAAGAGTTAATTGTTCGTATTCTATCGTATTTAAAACCATATTGGAAACAGATGACGATTGTATTAATCGCAATTATTGTTTCCTCAGCTTTTTCTATTTATCCTTCGATTATAACTGGTAAGATCATCGACGAAGGATTGATAGCTAGAAATATGAATAAGCTAGTTTTTTATATCCTTTTATCTTTAGGGGTAACACTACTTTCTAATTTAATCGGTGTATTAGAAAATTATTTGAATTCTTGGATTGCCCAACATATTACATTTGATATGCGTAATCAAATGTATGCCCACTTACAAAAAATGTCCCAAAGCTTTTTTACCACAAATAATCAAGGTGACATTATCACCCGTATGACAAGTGATATTGATGGAATACAATTCATTATTATCAACACATTTGTGAATATACTTTCTAATTCAATTACATTAATCATTGCCTTAATTACGATGTTTCAAAAGAACTGGATATTGGCACTTGTTGGAATTATTATTGTGCCACTATTTACAATACCAACAAGAAAAGCAGGTAAAACAAGATGGTCCATCACCAAAGAAGCACAAGCTTGTAATGATGAAATGAATGGAATCTTAAATGAAACACTATCTGTGTCTGGTCAATTATTGGTGAAACTATTTGGAAAAGAAGAAAAAGAATACCAAAAATATCGTGAAGTGAATGAAAAGATGATTGGCTTAAATATCAAAGAGTCTATGGCTGGTAGATGGTTCTTTATGGTCATTGGAACTGTGGCATCAGTTGGCCCAATGTTGTTGTATTTTGTGGGTGGATTACTCATGATTCGATATGGCTATGATTTAACAGTAGGTGATATTACAGTTTTGGTGACACTACTTGGAAGAATGTATGGACCAGTGAATTCGCTTTTAAATATTCAAGTAGATTGGATTCGTTCTATGGCAATGTTTACACGTATATTTGAATACTTTGATATGCCAATTGAAATTCAATCACCAAAAAATGCAAAGAAACCAGAAGTCATCAAAGGGGATATCACATTTGACCATGTCTATTTCCAATACAATGAAGATCGCATGATTCTAAAAGATATTACTTTTGAATTAAAAAGTGGTCATAGTATCGCAATTGTTGGGCCAAGTGGTTCCGGTAAATCTACATTAGTGAATTTAATTCCTCGCTTATATGATGTCACAAAGGGAAGTGTAAAATTTGATGGCATTGATGTAAGAGAATGGGATTTAGAAGCTTTAAGAGAAGAAATAGGTATCGTTTCACAAGACACATATTTATTTAATGGCACTATTAGAGAAAATCTTCTATATGCGAATGAAAATGCAAGTGAAGAAGAAATGATAGCTGCATGTAAGAAAGCAAATATTCATGATTTTATTGTTAACCAAGAAAAAGGCTATGATACAGAAGTAGGAAATCGTGGTTTAAAATTATCTGGTGGTGAAAAACAAAGAATATCTATCGCTAGAGTATTATTAAAAGATCCTTGGGTCATGATATTTGATGAAGCAACTGCTTCTTTAGATTCCATTTCTGAAAGAGCGATTCAAGACGCAATTGATCCTTTAATTGCGGAAAGAACATCTATTTTGATAGCCCATCGCTTATCCACAATTCTAGCCGCAGATGAAATTATTGTAGTAAAAGATGGTACAATCGTGGAAAGAGGAACACATAAAGAATTAATCGCATTAAATGGTGTATATACAGAGTTATACAATACGCAATTTAAAGTAGAGGGTATGACTGAATAAGAATGAGAGTTGTTTTAGCAGGCATTGATTTAAAAAATAAAGCCAACGGCTTTGATTACCTCATGGATGAAACAAAGAATCTATGTGAGGCATGTAATTATGAAGTCGTTGGCATTATTACGCAAAGTGCCAATTCTTTAGACCCAAAGACAGCTTTTCGAAAAGGGAAAGTGGAAGAGTGTAAAACTCTAGTCGATGAAGTGGAGGCAGAATTGGTTATTTTTCATAATGCATTATCTATTCAATGTGCCAATCGCTTAGCGAATATTTTTGATGTACCAGTCATTGATCGAACAACCCTGATATTACAATTATTCTCTCTGCGTGCACGCAGTAAACAAGCCAAGCTACAGACCGAATTAGCTAGATTAGAATATGATTTACCACAAGCATTAACAGATATCAATGAAGATGAAAGCCATGAGCGTGGTGGTAGTGCATATAACCGTGGAGCTGGTGAAATGCGTTCTAGTATTATTGAAAGAAGATATAAGAAAAGAATTAGTGCTTTAAAACAAGAATTAAAGAAAATTCAAAACCAATATAATCAAGATGAAAAGCGAAGAACGAAAACACTTTTAAAGCGAGTGGGACTCGTTGGATATACCAATGCAGGAAAAAGTAGTTTGATGAACTTGTTGTTAAATAAGACAAGTGCACTTGGTAAAGAAGTATTTACCAAAGATATGTTATTTGCGACATTAGACACTAGTGTTAGAAGTATAACGATGAAAGGCTATCAATTCTTACTATATGATACGGTTGGATTTGTGTCAGATTTACCACATGGATTAATAGAAGCGTTCCAATCCACATTGGATGCCGCAAGAGATGCGGATTTGTTGTTGCATGTGATTGATATCTCTGATCCAAATTGGAAAGAAAAAGAAGAAATCACAATCAAAACATTAGAAACGATTCAAGCTGGAGATATTCCAATATTACGTATATTCAATAAAGCCGATTTAATCGATTCCAAAGAAGCATCTGGTATTTATATTTCTTGTTTAAACAAAACAGGGATTGAAGATTTAGAAGATAAATTAATTGAAATGTTATATCCAAATGAAATTAGTAGGAAATGTTTCATACCTTATGATAAAATGGCTCTGCTGCACAAATATGAATCATTATTGTCAATTGAGATTTTAGAAAGTCTAGATGAAGGAATGAAAGTGCTTGTGCAAGGTGAAAAGAAATATGTCGATGTATTCGATAGATATGAAATAAAGGAGCGATAATATGAGAAAAACGGTTTGGGAAAATCTCAGTGTGAGTGAAAAGAAGAAATTATTTGATTTCAGTGAAGAATATCGTCAATTCTTATCAAAATCAAAAACAGAAAGAACTTTTGTCACAAACAGTATTCAATTAGTGAAAAAAGCAGGTTTTAAAGATTTAGAAAAAGTAAAATCTATCAAACCTGGAGATAAATTATATGTAAATAACCGTGGTAAAAACTTAGCACTATTTGTGATAGGTAAAGAAGACCTCACAAAAGGAATGAATATTCTTGGTGCACATATTGATAGCCCACGTATGGACTTAAAACAAGTTCCACTCTATGAAAGAGATGGCTTAGCATTATTTGATACACATTATTATGGTGGAATCAAAAAATACCAATGGGTAGCACGTGCAATGGCACTTGTTGGTGTCGTATGCAAAAAAGATGGATCTGTAGTAGATATTAATATTGGTGATAAACCAAATGATCCAGTAGTAGGTGTTTCTGATTTATTAATTCATTTATCCCAAAACCAAATGAAGAAACCAGCAACTACTGTTGTAGAAGGGGAAAAGTTAGATTTATTAGTTGGCTCAATTCCTGCAAAGAAAGGAAAAGATCCAGTAAAACAATACATTTTAGACCTTCTGAAAAAACAATATGACATCGAAGAAGATGACTTCGTATCTGCAGAGATTGAAGTGGTACCAGCTGGTGAGGCAAGAGATTATGGTTTAGATTCTTCTATGATTTTAGGATATGGACATGATGATAAAGTATGTGCATATTCTAGCTTAAAAGCAATCTTAGATATCAAAACACCAAAGAAGACTGCTTGTTGCTTATTGGTGGATAAAGAAGAAGTTGGTTCACAAGGAAATACAGGTATGCAAAGTAGATTCTTTGAGGATATTGTTACACAATTATTAGATAAACAAGGTCATACAAAGTTAGTTGATTTACATAGTGCTTTACGTAATTCAAGTATGTTAAGTAGTGATGTATCAGCCGCATATGATCCAAATTATCCAGAAGTAATGGAAAAGAAAGATAGTGCCTTCTTTGGCTGTGGTATTTGTTTCAATAAATATACTGGCGCAAGAGGAAAGAGTGGTTCTAGTGATGCCAATGCAGAATTTATCGCAAAGGTTAGAAAAGTCATGGATAAAAACCATGTATTATTCCAAACCTGTGAACTGGGTAAAGTTGATGCAGGTGGAGGCGGAACAATCGCATATATTCTAGCCAACCTAAATATGGAAGTATTAGATGCAGGTATTGCAGTACAAAATATGCATGCACCATATGAAGTAGTCTCGAAAGCAGATATTTATGAATCATATCGTGCATATGTAGCATTCTTAAAAGATATGTAAAAAGGTAAATGGTTTCCATTTACCTTTTATCTTTCGTCAATATCTTTATATTCTTTAAGATTTTCAATACATTTATAGGCAGGTCGCATAATACGATTTGCGAATTCTAATTCTTCTATGCGATGTGCACACCAACCAGTTATTCTAGCTATCGCAAATAGTGGGGTAAATAAATCTTCACTTATTCCAAGTATTTGATATACCAAACCGGAATATAAATCAATATTGGCACATACTTTCTTACTACCTTGTTTTTCTTCTTCAAAGATGATTGGTGTTAGTTTTTCAATCGATTGTAATACATGGAATTCTTTTGCATAACCATTTGCGTTTGCGATTGGCTCTAATTCTTTTTTAAGAATTTGTGCACGAGGATCACTTAATGTATATACCGCATGACCCATTCCATAGATTAATCCTGTTTTATCACCAGCTTCTTTATGAATGAGTTTTCTTAAATAATCCTTTAGTTTTTCATCATCATAAACATCATCCACATTTTCTAATATGTCATGTAATTGATTTAATACTTTATGATTTGCGCCACCATGTTTTGGACCTTTTAATGAACCAATAGCTGCCGAAATAGCAGAGTAGGTATCAGTTCCGGTTGAAGATAATACGCGAGATGCGAATGTACTATTATTACCGCCACCATGGTCCATATGAAGGCAAAGACAAATATCTAAAAGATGTGCCTCTTCTTCTGTATAACTTTCATCTGCTCTAGATATTGCAAGAATATGTTGGGCAGTAGATAAACCTGCTTTTGGATGGTGGAAGAATAAAGAGCCATGGTCAAATGTATGTACTTTAGTTTGGTATGCATAAATCATCATGGTTGGAAGTTGAGAAATCAGTGCGACAGATTGACGCATCACATTTTCTAAAGAAGTTTCATCAGGTGTTTCATCATAGCCATACATGGCTAAAACAGATCTTTGCATTTTATTCATAATACTTCTA
>CACXEN010000082.1 GCA_902766675.1 uncultured Erysipelotrichaceae bacterium | reverse complement strand
GAATGGTAAATTATTTACTATGTATAAGTTCAGAAGTATGTATATGGATGCTGAAGAACGTAAGAAAGAGCTAATGAAACAGAATAAGATTACTGATGGCATGATGTTTAAAATGGAAGATGATCCACGTATTATTGGTTCTGAAAAGAAAGATAAAAATGGTAATCCAAAAGGTATTGGTAATTTCATTAGAAAGACATCACTTGATGAATTCCCACAGTTCTTTAATGTCCTTAAGGGAGACATGTCATTAGTGGGTACAAGACCACCTACTATTGATGAGTGGAATAAATATTCCCCTCATCATAGAAAAAGAATGGCAATACGACCTGGTATTACAGGATTATGGCAAGTATCAGGTAGATCAAATATAACTGACTTTGAGGAAGTCGTAAAGCTAGATAGTGAATATATTGATAACTGGACTATTACTGAAGATTTACATATTATTGTAAAAACATTTACATCAGTATTAGCACATGATGGTGCTAGTTAGAAGGAGGAAAAATATATGGTTCAACATGTATTCTTAGTAGGCGCTAAATCATTAGGAGCTTATGGTGGATATGAAACATTTGTTAACAAGCTAACAGAATACCATCAAAACAATCCTAAAATCAAATATCATGTCGCTGTAAAAGCAAATGGACAAGGTGCAGGTATCCCTGATGGTGCTATTAAAAATGAAGATGGTTATAAATATCATAATGCGGATTGTTTTGCAATCTCTATCCCGGAAAAATTAGGACCTGCGCAGGCTATTTATTATGATTGTGCCGCTTTAAAAAAGACAATAGAAATAATTCAAACCGAAAATATTACAAATCCGATTGTGTATATAATGACTTGTAGAATAGGCCCTTTTTTCGAACACTATGCAAAAAAAATAAGAAAATTAGGAGGAAGAATTTTTCTTAATCCTGATGGTCATGAGTGGAAAAGGGCTAAATGGTCTAAACCAGTTCGAAAATACTGGAAATATTCTGAAAAGAAAATGGTTAATGGATCAGATTTAATTGTTTGTGATTCTATTAATATAGAGAAATACATAAAAAAAATATATCACGTAGAAAATACAACTTATATTGCTTATGGTGCAGAAACTGAACCAAGCAAGTGCAGTGAAGCGAAATATGAAAAATGGTTAAAAGATAAGGAATTAAAAAAGAGTGAATATTATTTGATAGTTGGTAGATTCGTTCCTGAGAATAACTATGAAACAATGATTAGAGAATATATGAAGTCACATACAAAGAAAGACTTTGTGATTATAACTAACAGTAATGATGAATTGCTATCATACTTAGAGAATAATTTGCACTTTAAAAATGATAAAAGAATCAAGTTTGTGGGAACTGTTTATGATCAGGAATTACTAAAGAAGATAAGAGAAGGAGCATTCGGGTACTTACATGGACATGAAGTAGGGGGAACGAACCCATCACTTCTAGAAGCTTTAGGATCTACTAAATTAAATCTATTATTGGATGTTGGATTTAATAGAGAGGTTGCACAGGATGCTGCATTATATTGGAACAAGGATGAAGGCAATTTAGCCAAACTTATTGATAATTGTGAAAATCTCGATTCCAATGAATTAGGCGAGAAAGCAAAAAATCGTATTAAAACAGCATATAGTTGGCAATTTATTGCAAACGAGTATAGTAAAATATTTTCTTAGTTTTTATTGTTGGAGATTTATTATGAGCTTAAGAAATACATTTAAAAAACAAGGTGGATATAAATTGATTAAACAGTATTTAAAAGGTGGAGCTTTTTTTACTGCAATCAATCAGTTTATAGTTTTAGGTAAAAGTAGAACCGCTCTTGAAATATTACGTTTATCTGCTGAGTTAAAAATTAAGAAAAAGATTGAGAAGCAATATATGAGTAAACTTGTCGAATTCGATAAAACTTTTATAGAACAAGAACATAAATACTCAAATAAAGTTTGGGTTTGTTGGTTTCAAGGTTTTGAGAATTCGCCTCAAATAGTAAAGACATGTTTATCATCATTAAGAAGAAACCTGCCATCTAAAGAAATTATTTTAATAACTAAAAATAACTTAGAGCAGTACGTAAATTTTCCAAAATTCATAGTTGAAAAATGGGAAAAAGGCCTAATAACTAATACGCATATGACAGATTTGTTAAGATTAGAACTGCTAATAAGATATGGTGGAACTTGGATTGATGCAACTGTTCTATGCACTGAAAATGAAAAGCTTATTCCTGATTATTTCTTTAATAGTGATCTTTTTTTCTTTCAAACTCTAAAACCTGGAAAAGATGGTCAATCAACTTATATTTCGAGCTGGTATATTAATGCTAAAAGTAATAACAAGATTTTAGAAGCTACGCGTTTCTTATGTTATGAATACTGGAAAAAAAACGACGAACTAGTTGATTATTTTTTATTACATGACTTTATTTCAATCGTTCTTGATTATTATAGTTCTGATTGGAAGAATATTGTGCCTAGAGATAATTCTACACCACATAATCTTTTACTTAGACTATTTGATCCTTACGATGAACAAATGTTTAAATTTATTGTGCAACAATCACCATTCCATAAGTTGACATATAAATTTGATAGTAGTTCTGAAGAATTAGTTAATACAAATTACAAAAAGATCATTGAATAATTCAATATTGAATTGTAATTAGTATTTTCTGAATATTTCAAAGCTAGGAAATTATTTGACTAATTTTTCTGATAGGGAACAACTCTCAGTAAGCGTTTTTTAAGTTTCGAAATATAATCCCCAATATAGGATTTAAACAGTCTCACCAGACGACCTCGTTCTTGAATCTAGGCTACAATAGTTTTAGATGGTCAAAGGTCACTACCATGAAGAACAGATTCCATCAGAATGCAAAAGCCAAGCCTAGAAAGGACTCCCCAGTTGACTTCATCAGAAGATTCTCTGGTGTGGACAAGCAGGTGGAATTCTTCATTTCAGTCAAGTTCCCTCAAGGATTCGTATGTGACTGATGCGAATGCCATGAGTATTATCTCATCAAGAGAAGTGACATCAAGAATGGATGCATACTTCAGTGCAAGAAATGCGGCAAGCAGCATACCCTGCTTGGTGGAACTATCCTTGATAACTCCAACCTTACGCTTCTCCAGATCCTTACTACTCTATTTCTTTTTCACAAGCAACAGAGGACTGAGTGCGCCTAATCTAGCCAACAGCATCGATGTCTCAATAAAGACAGCCCGAAGATACCTGAGAAAGTTCAGGATCCTTATGGCTGAAAGCAACAACGAGAAGAAACTTGAATTAATGTTCTATAAGGCCGATATCACCGAGGTTGGTGGAAGATATCCAGGCGGCAAGCGTGGAAAAGGCTCAGAGAACAAGCAGCAGGTGCTGATGGTTCTTTCCACTGGTGAAGACAACAGGCATCCCAGGTACATGAAGCTTCATGTCCTTTCAGGCCATAAGTCAAGCCCTGTCAGGAACTTCATGTTCTAGCATGTCGTCATGGACAAGGACCGCAAGGTAACCACGGATAACGATACATGCTTCATGTGGATGAAGGATTACGTGAAT
>CACXEN010000081.1 GCA_902766675.1 uncultured Erysipelotrichaceae bacterium | reverse complement strand
TACGACATCTTCAAATAAATCAATACCACATAAAGATTTTGGATGATATAAAGCACAATATAACAATAAAGCCCCTGTATTTGTGCCAATATCTAATACAGTATCATTAGAATCAATTTCTAAAAATTTACCAAGCAATTCTGTATCACTATTAAAATGATACATATGTTCTGGTTGCTCTATATGAAATGGAGTGCCATGTAAATAATCAAGCTTCATGTGACTCCTTTAATTCAAAGTAGAAAATGGAACCTTTCCCTTTATTACTAATAACACCATAATTTGCGCCATGGGCATCAGCTATCCCCTTAACAATGGATAAACCTAAACCAGTTGAAGTTTGATTTCTAGAAAATGAGCGTGAAGATTTTTGGTAACGATCCCAAATGACATCAATTTCATCTTCTGGTACGCCTTCTCCTTCATCCACCACTTCAAATCGAACTGTTTCCCCATCATCTAACGCAAATGCATTGATATTAATTGTTCCATTAAATGGTGTATGCTTAATCGCATTGGTTAAATAATTCGCTATAACTTGCCCTATTTTTACTTCATCTGCATAAACAGTTAAAGATTCCGGTGAATTGCATTTCACTTTAACTTTTGATTTTTCAATCAGTGGTTGTAAAACATCTATAATTTCTTTTATCTTATCTACCAAATCAAAATTATCTTTATTTACGATAAAGTTTCCAGATTGCATCATAGATAGCTCAGTCATATCATTCACAAGACGATCCATATAATCCGTTTCTTTTAAAATGACATCCAAATGCTTTTCTCTTTTTTCGGGTGTATCTCCTGAAATATCTTTTATCATTTCAGCATAAGCTTTTATATTCGTAATTGGTGTACGAATATCATGCGAAACATTTGCGATTAAATCCGTACGCAATTCATCAATCTTTGCGAGTTTTTCATTTGCTTCATTCAAACTCATAGCCAATTCTTTTGTCTCAGTAAAATCTCCACCACTAAATTCAGCACTATAATCTTGCTTTGCTAAACGACTAGCCGCCTCATTCATATTCACAATTGGCTCAGTCACTTTTTTAGAAAAGTATATTGCCACAAAAGACGCAATTAAAATAGCTACTAACATATAGCCACCATATTGTCTTGTGAAAAATGAAACAATGGAATCAACCGGTTCTAAAGCGGAATTCACAAATAAATAAAAAGTACCCAAATTTTCATTTACTCTCCTACCATAGATAATCATTTCTTGACCAGTTGTAGGATTTAAGAAATTCTGGCTATATTCATGGGTATCATTATTGAATATATTTGCCATATTCTCAGATGAAAAGAAATTCTCCATATCTTGAGATAATGGCTCTTGAAACATGCATCCTGCGCCAATACTATCTGCACTATAAAGACGATTTCCTTCATCATTTAAAATGACGACACAAGCATTATTATTTACTGTTTGACGCAATGCATTTTCAACAGATTGGCGAGAGGCTTGTGAATTAATTAAATTAAATTGTATTTCATCTGCCACAACACGCACAGATTGGATTTTACTATTTCTATAATATGGGCGAATTAATCCAGTTTGAAGCGCACCAATAAAAACTGTAATTCCTACAGCCAATAGGAAAAAGATTAACCATACACGAAATCGAATTCCATTTGTATCAAGCTTCAAACTTATACCCCATTCCTCTAACAGTCACAATGCGATTTCTATAATCGCCTAAATTATGTCTTAACATTTTAATATGTGTATCTACAGTTCTTTCATCCCCAAAGAAATCATAATTCCAAACTTCTTCTAAGAGTTTTTGTCTACTTAATGCAATATTTGGACGCTCTGCCATATATAGCAATAAATCAAATTCTTTTGGTGTAAGATTTATCAATTGATTATCGATTGTTACAGATCTTCCTAAAACATCAATCACCAAAGTATCCACCACAATACTTTTCTTTTCTACGACCTTTGATCGATCTAATATAACTTTGATTCTTGCGATTAATTCTTTTGGTGAAAAAGGTTTTGATACATAATCATCTATACCTAATTCAAATCCTAATAATTTATCATATTCATTTTGTCTAGCACTAAGCATAATGACCGGTGTATCAGTAAGTTTCTTTATTTCTTTAATTGTTGTAAAACCATCTAACTTAGGCATCATAACGTCTAAAACAATGCAGTCATACCGATTATTTTTAGCCATCTCGATAGCTTCAATACCATCCGCTGCCTCACTTGTTTCAAAACCATTAATTTCACAGTATTCTTTCACTACTTCACGAATACTTTCTTCATCATCCACAATTAGTATTTTTGCCATTTTAGTTTTTCCTTACAATTTGAATACGATTTGCTAAAACAGAATCTTCTCTTGATATTTTACCATCAAATGTTATATATGTTCCACGTATTAACTGAGCTCCTAATTGATGATATAGCTTTGGCATAACTGCCATATCAATTTCATCTGTTTCATCACTGATTTTTAAGAAAGCCATCATTTCCCCAGTTTTCGTTCTATGCTCATTTACTTTTTGTATATATCCAAAGCCTCTTACATTTTCTGTATTTAATTCCTTTATTTCAGAAATAGTTGGTAATTGGATACCACTTTGTGCGCGTATTTG
>CACXEN010000080.1 GCA_902766675.1 uncultured Erysipelotrichaceae bacterium | reverse complement strand
GGTAGTTTCTTAGAAAAAATAAAAGCTGTCATTTCAATTTTAAAAGCGAAAAAATATTGTAGAGCTTTATTGAATCAAGAAAAGGTGGATGTAGTGATTGGCTTTGGCAATTACATTACAATTCCAATGATTATGGAAGCAAAAAGAAAAGGTATACCTACAGTCATTCATGAACAAAATAGTTTTGCGGGAAAAGCAAATTTATATCTAAAGAAATATGCAGATTTAATTGTTGGATCATATCCTTCAAATAAAGAGCAATTTAATTCAAACAATTTCCAATTATTAGGTAATCCATCATCTACCAAAGCAAAAGATGTGACATGGGATAAAAATGAATTGACTAAATTTGGATTATCTCCTGATAAACCATTTGTGCTAGTCATGATGGGTTCGTTAGGAAGTAAAAGTGTATCTAAGATAATGGATGAGGCATGTTCTTTATTAGATGATACATTTCAGGTTATTATAGTGAATGGATCTTTAAATGATTATGTTTATGAATTTAAAGAGAATGAGAATATAAAAATTGTTCAATATGTTGATGGTAAAAAGCTATTAAAAGGTTGTGACATTGCAGTGCTTCGTGCTGGTGCTACAACAATAGCTGAAATTACCGCAATTGGCGTTGCTAGTGTAATTATTCCTAGTCCATATGTCGTAAATAATCACCAGTATTATAATGCGAAAGAATTAGAGGATAATCATGCTTGTATTCTACTGAACGAAAAAGAATTAAATGCACAAATATTAGCAGATACAATTAATTCTTTAATGAAAGATGTAAATAAAAAAGAAGAATTAAAGAAAAATATCTTAGCTCTTGGTTATCCAAATGCTGCACAAGATATGATTAAATATGTGAAAGGGTTATTGAAGAATGGATGAGATTTTTGAAAAATTAAGTAAATATGGATTAACTGAAATGGATAAGCCACTTTCTTCAATGACTACTTTACGCATTGGAGGTAATGCAAGATATATCGTTTATCCAAAATCAGATGTGGCTTTAGATTTCATTTTCAGATTAATTCAAGAGTATGATTTGCAATATAAAGTAATTGGTAAAGGATCTGATTTACTTTGTTCAGATGATTATTTTGATGGTGTCATAATCCGTTTGGATAAATATTTTTTAGATACTTATATCGATGAAGATGAAATTGTTGTACAAGCTGGATGCTCTATTATTTCACTTGCAGTAGAAGCAATGAAAAAAGGTTTGTCTGGTTTAGAATTTGCTTCTGGAATTCCTGGTACAGTAGGTGGGGCAATTTTTATGAATGCTGGCGCTTATAAATCATCGATGAGCGAAATTGTGAAAGATGTATTTGTTTATCGTAATGGAAAATTTGAATGGATTTCAGTTGATGAATGTGAATTTGGCTATCGTAAGTCAATCTTTCAAAAGAATAGAGACTGGATTATTCTCGGTGCTAGATTACAAATGACATTAAGTGATACAAAATCTATTTCTAAAGTAATGGAAGAAAGAAGACAAAGACGTGTGAATTCACAACCACTTGATTATCCTAGCTGTGGATCTGTATTTAGAAATCCTGAGAATTATAATGCGTGGGAATTAATTGATGGTATTGGCTACCGTGGAAAAAGACATGGTGGTGCAATGGTTTCTGAAAAACATTGTAATTTCATTTTGAATTATGATAATGCTAGTGCACAAGAATATTTAGAACTTGTGAATGAAATAAAAGATAAAGTAAAAGAAAAATATGATGTCGAATTAAAAACAGAAATGGAGATGTTTAATTGGAAATAAAGGAAAAAGAAACAATAGATGAATTCGAAGTTCCTGATAGTGTCCAAGAGATATTTGATAATCGAAAGAATCAAAAACTAATCAGTATATTTCGTAAGACAAAATCCAATTCTATTCGTCTTGGTCTTTTTATTGCGACTATTATTTTATTAGTGATCTATTATCTATTACCCGTATCACGTGTGAAGGGTGTCAATATAACAGGTAATGTATACTTACCAGATGACTATGTACAAAATATAAGTCGAGTGAGTACGAAAGATATTTATTATTTAGATATTCCTATACTTGTGGAACAACGTTTAAATAATGATGCATTTATACAATCTTCAAAAGTGACATTAGAAAGTGGAAATGTTATTCATATTGATATTAAAGAAAAGAAAATCGTTGGCTATCGATATGAAGAAGAACCCATGCTATTAATGAGTGATAATACAAAGCATGTTATGAAATCAGACTTTTTGGATATTATTTCTCGTGTACCAATGATTACAGGCTTTGAAAATGATGATCAAACACGTATGCTAACAACTGCATTTAAAGATGTAGATCGTAGCATCATTGAAGATATTTCGGAAATAACACAATATGATTTAGGTTATGATGCACAAGGTATTTGTGTATTGATGCGAAATGGTGGATATTTTATTGCGAATTATCGTTCACTACCGATGGTGAATAAGTATTATGAACTATATAATTATTTAAAAGATAAGAATCAATGCATTTATGCAGATGATTCACAAGATACAGCTTATGCCAAAGCATGTCCTTGGGATGAGGCACCTATTGAACATGAATATTGGCTAGATGAGGATGGAAATCCTTTAACAAATGCATATGGTGATAAAGCTGTTGTTCATTATTACATATTGAAAAATGGAAAATATGCATATGACATGGAAGGAAATAAAATTAAAATTCCACTGAATAAACAAGGCTTTGAAGAAGTTGATGAAGATTTTGAAGAACACTATGAAGCAGGCTATTATGCGACAGGTGTCTTACAACTTCCATAGAGAATATTCATTTATTAAATAATAAATTTCATATATAATACTCATTATTGAAAGGAGACATTATGAATTTAGAGAAAAATACAAACTATGGAACAATTTCTGTTTCTGCTGATGCTATTGCGAATTTAGCTGGTGGCGTTATTACAGAATGTTATGGCGTAGTTGGTATGGCAAGCCAACAAGTATTAAGAGATGGCTGGACAGAATTATTAAAAAAAGAAAACTTTAGTCGTGGTGTAGTTGTAAAACAAGGTGACAATGGGCTCATTGTTGATTTATATATTATTGTAAGTTTTGGAGTCAAGATTTCTGCTGTAGGTGAAGAGGCGCAGAAAAAAGTGAAATACGTTTTAGAAAAGACTCTTTCGTTAGATGTTGAGAAAGTAAACATATTCGTACAAGGTGTACGTATTGTTGAATGAGGCTAATGTATGGAAATTTTAACGGGAGATAAACTAAAATCGCTATTTATAAGTGGATGTAATAACTTAAATAACAACAAAGATTATGTTGATTCATTAAATGTCTTTCCTGTTCCTGATGGGGATACAGGTACAAATATGTCTTTAACTTTTACAAATGGTATCGCTGAGATGGAGAAAAGCGGAAGTGATGCAATTCCTGTTTTAGCTAAAACATTAAGTCGTGGTTTATTGATGGGTGCTAGAGGTAACTCTGGTGTTATTCTTTCCCAGATATTCCGTGGTTTTTACCAAAGTGTGAAAGAAAAGAATGAATTAACTACTGCTGATTTAAATGAAGCATTTCTAAATGGTAGTAGAATGGCATATAAAGCTGTTATGAGACCTGTAGAAGGTACTATCTTAACAGTAATACGTGAAAGTACAGAAAAAACTTCTAAAGTATTAGAGGAAAATCCAGATTTATCAATTGAAGAATTTATTTCTCTATTATATTCAAGTGCTGATGAATCTTTACAAAATACACCTGAATTATTACCTGTTTTAAAAGAAGCGAATGTTGTCGATTCAGGTGGTTGTGGTTTAGTGAAAGTATTTGAAGGATTCAATGCTTAT
>CACXEN010000079.1 GCA_902766675.1 uncultured Erysipelotrichaceae bacterium | reverse complement strand
TCTTACGACGATACATTCAACGCTCCTGAAGGACCATTCCCACGTATCCGTATTAGAGATCGTAAAGATATCATCATTGGTGAAAAACCAACAGATCCAATTGATAAAGAAACTGGTTGGAAAAAGACAGATAAAGGTTGGACTTATACAAAAGAAGATGGTTCACTCGTTAATAACGGATGGCTCAAAGACAATGGTAAATGGTACTACTTCAAAAATGACATCATGAAAACTGGTTGGGTAAAAGATGGTAACTACTGGTATTATCTAAAACCAAGTGGAGCGATGGTAGCGGATTCTTGGTATAAAGTAGATGGTACATGGTATTCATTTAGACCAGGTGGTTCTATGAGAACTGGTTGGTACAAAGATGGTGACCTCTGGTATTACTTGAAATCAAGTGGAGCGATGGTAGCTGATTCTTGGTATAAAGTAGATGGTAAATGGTATTCATTTAAACCAAAGGGAGCAATGAGAACTGGTTGGTTCAAAGATGGTGATAAATGGTATTACCTAAAATCCAGTGGTGCTATGGCAACTGGTTGGACAAAAGTCAATGATAAATGGTATTACATGAATACAAGTGGTGTGATGCAAACAAATAAATGGATTGATACATACTACTATGTAGAAGCTAATGGCGCTATGGCCACAAATAAGTGGATTGGCAAATACCATGTTGATGCAAAAGGTCGTTGGGATAGATCTAGATAATAGAAATATTTGACGATAGAAGCCCCTTTATTTCCTCTAAATAGAGGGGCTTTTCTATGTTTTTAAAGTGGTCTGGATTAGAAAAAAAGCGCAAAAAATGGTAAAATAGAAAAGGATTGTGAGGTAGTACATGTATAAAGTTAATGATGTAGTCGTCTATAGAAGGGATGTATGTAAAGTTGTAGGAAAAAAACGAAGCGATTTTACAGGAGAAATGTGTTACATTTTAGTCCCTTATTACCAACAAGATGGATCGGTTAAAATGCAAGTACCGGTATCTAATAAAGCAGGTAACTTAAGAGATTTAATCACAAAGAAAGAAATTGATGCACTGATTAAAGAGACTCCAGATATTCAATCATTACCAAACAAACCAGCGAATATGAAAAGCCAATATGCGACATTATTAAAAGGCAATGATATTTCTGATTTAGTATGTATTATCAAAACTTCTTATGGAAGAAATAAAGCTAGACATGACCAAAATAAGAAGTCTGCATCGATTGATGATGAATACTTACAAAGAGCAGAGAAGTTCTTGTTTGATGAAATTGCGGTCGCATTGAAAAAAGATTACGATAGCGCTAAAGCCTATTTTGAAAAGGCAGTTGAGAAAGTAAAGAAAAAATAGGACAATGGATACAGACATTGTCTTTTTTTAAGGGGAGGAAATTTGGAATTTTATATTAACGCATTATCTTTAGGAATTGCATTAGCAATGGATGCATTCTCTGTATCCATCGCAAATTCCTTAAGGGATCAATCAATACAAAAAAACAAGGCATTCAAAATGAGTGCAGCTTTTGGCTTTGCGCAGTTTTTGATGCCAATGATTGGTTGGTGGTTGATACATACCTTAATCCATATATTTCAATTCTTAATTCCATTTGTGCCATGGGTTGCATGTATTGTGCTTAGCTTCTTAGGATTAAAAATGATAATGGAAGCAAAAGAGCAAACATCCATTTCTGTTACAGGTGGAACAATTTTCACACAAGCTATCGCCACAAGTATTGATGCATTATCAATAGGCCTAGTTATGGCAGATTATAATTTTCAAGAAGCGATTATAACTGCATGTATCATCGGTGTCGTCACAACTGGAATTTGTTATATGGGTGTGCTTTTAGGTAAAAAACTAGGAGAAAAAATTGGTGATACAAGTGGGATATTTGGTGGTATATTACTAATTATTATTGGTATAAAAATACTATTAGAAGGGATTCTGTAATATGAGTGAGTTAATCGGAAAAATTAGTAATTTTATTTGGGGATGGCCACTTATCATCTTGTTGTTTGGTACACATATCTTTATGACCTTTAAAACAGGATTCATCCAAAAAGATTTATGGAAAGCGATTAAGCTAAGTGTTACAAAAGATGAAAATACAAGTGGTGATATTTCACAATTTGGTGCATTAACAACAGCATTATCTTCCACAATTGGTACGGGTAATATTATCGGTGTTGGAACAGCTGTAGCACTAGGTGGACCAGGCGCAATTCTTTGGATGTGGCTAACAGGTATTTTTGGAATTGCGACAAAATATGCAGAAACAATCATCGCTGTAAAATATCGTGTAAAAAGTAAAGATGGCACAATGATTGGTGGTGCAATGTATGCATTAGAAAGAGGCTTACATGCAAAGTGGGCAGGTATCATTTTTGCGCTACTAGCCGCAATTTGTGCATTTGGTATTGGTTCAACCGTACAAGCAAATGCAGTCGTAGCCAATGTAGAAGAAAACTTTGGTATTTCTAAATATATTATCGCCATTGTATTAAGTGGTGTTGTGGCTCTTGTTATCTTAGGTGGTATTCAATCTATCACAAAAGTATCCGAGATGCTTGTTCCAATTATGGCACTTCTATATGTCGTTGGTTGTATCACAATTCTAATTATCAATCGCGATGTTCTTGGTGCATCATTTATGACAATTATCAAAGGCGCATTTGATCCACAAGCAATTGGTGGAGGATTTGTTGGAAGCTCGGTTATGATGGCTTGCCGCTATGGTTTTGCAAGAGGCTTATTCTCAAATGAATCAGGTATGGGATCTGCTCCATTAGTTAGTGCAGCTGCCCAAACAAAGAATCCAAAACG
>CACXEN010000078.1 GCA_902766675.1 uncultured Erysipelotrichaceae bacterium | reverse complement strand
TTACCTCTTTCTAA
The DNA here is from genome assembly GCA_902766675.1 of uncultured Erysipelotrichaceae bacterium. Taxonomy (GTDB): domain Bacteria; phylum Bacillota_I; class Bacilli_A; order Erysipelotrichales; family Erysipelotrichaceae; genus Bulleidia. The sequence continues at coordinate 5,888 of CACXEN010000078.1, read as the reverse complement.
ATGAATACATCCACCAGAGTGTCCACCTAATAATCCACGAACTTTTATAATATATCCTTGTTTGTTGGTGGACCCTTCTGTAAATGGCATTGTGATTGCGACACGTGCACCACCAGCAGAAGAAACAACTGTTTCAACTTCTTTTCCACTATCTAAGTTGATATATCTATCTCCATGCAAATCTTCTTTCTTTAAATGACTCGCACCAATTAGACCAATTTCTTCTTGGACAGTGAATATACATGAAATTGGTGGATGCTTTAGTGTATCATCATCTAATATCGCAAGCATATAACTCACACCATAACCATCATCTGCACCTAATGTTGTACCACGTGCTTTTAACCATCCATCTTCTTCATATAAATCAAGTGGATCTTTCTCGAAGTCATGCTCTGTATCTGCATTTTTTTCGCATACCATATCAATATGCGCTTGCATCATCAAAGCAGCCGCATTTTCATAGCCTTCACTAGCTGGTTTATCAATGATCACATTATAGATATCATCTTGTTTGTATGTGAGTCCTCTATCTTTTGCGAATTGTACAATGTAGTCACTCAATGCTTTTTCATTTTTTGATCCATGTGGAATCTTTGCGATTTCATTAAAGTAATAATGATGTTTTTTGTTTAAATCAAATGCCATATTTATTCACCTTTCTATTTTTATATATGAAAAAAGAACCCGCTGGCACAGGTCCCCTTTTCTCCATATTTAGGGAGGGAAAGAAATAACATGTCTTTTTAGACATTTATATAATACTAAAAACCTGTGTCAACAATATGTTTGAATTGTGAAAGATTTGTGAAAGATTTCTTTGCGCAATTCTTCTTATTTCAGCTCTATTTTAGCACTAACTTTACCTGCCTTTTCATGTGATGCACATACTGTGATTGTGTCATTCTCATTTCCTTTTACAAGCCAAGAAATTTTCTTTTTGGCTTTTGCGTTTTCTAATGTTGTGATATTGCCATAAAAGTAAACACCAGTTTTTGTTTTACTATATCCTGCAAGATCTCCAATCTTTACATTCGTATCCCCATTTACAACACTAGCATCAATGCTAACTTCTACTGGTTTATTGACTCCCATATTTATTGCAATATCTGTAAGATTTGAAGATAAATATCCAACATTACCAACTACGACATCTACTTGATATAAATCATCAGCTAGCTTTTCGACATTTATCTTATCAATCACGAGTTTTGGTGTGACTTGCATGAAACGTAGGTTGAACTTTGTGTCATTTTCACATTCTTTTAGTAATAAGTCTTCTGGTGGATTTTGATGTGTAAATTTATAATTGAAGCCACCAATTTCCACACTTCCTAGTGTTGGATGTTCAAACTCTTTCCAATCACTATAATATTGTGGCGCATTTTCTTTTACCCATTTCATACATGCATTGAATCTCTTTAGATTTTCTAATGGATTTATTTCTTTATCGCCCCATTCAATAGGAGCACCTGCTTTAGATGCTAAATCCCAAAATTCAATTGTGTATGCTGGAATACCAAATGATTCAAACATCCAATCATCTAATGCCCCACTATCCACATTTGTTTGATCAGAAATAAATGCGCCAAAAATATTAATTGGTTTATAATTCATTTCTTCTTCGCCCATTTTCGCAATTGCTTTGATTGTTGATAGATCATCATAAGATAATTCTTTTTCATTGTGTGTGCCTGGTGGATATAATACCAATCCACCACTTGTATGACCTATCGCTGCACCACAAATATTTGGATGGGCTAAGACAAAATCAGCGATTGCTTTTGTTTCTATATTGCTTAATGGATATTTACCAGCTCCATCTTGTTTGCCATTTGGCATCCAACCATATGGGAAATTACGATTAAAATCCAATCCCCATGATGATTGTTTTTTCTTTAAATTCTCTGTATCGATATCATCCTCTACCAATCCTTCTGGATAGATATCATAATATGTACCACCTTGATCACTTGGAGAACGAAGTGTCATAGACCCAGGATTCTCTTCATCAATTTTCCATGCACCATATGGTGTTTTTATACGCATCATACGTATTACACCATCTTCATCAATATCTTCTTCTTTTACACCACCTTCTTTTGGTAAATAGTCTCTATTTACAGAACGTAGTGTATAAGCAGTAGATAAATATGTTTCTGCACCATCTGGTGATACGCGTGGTATTGCGTAAATTGTTGTTGTATCTAATATCTTTGTGACAGTTTCATCACTTCCATAATTCGTTAAAAGATAATCAATTGTATGCATTGCACACATTGTGCTTGTGACTTCACCTGCATGAATATTTCCATCAATATACCAACCCGGTTTATCAAGCATACCACCTGTTTCTTTATTGGTAAGAATTGCGACATATTGATTTCTATTTTCTTCACTGACACAATTTACTTCTAGATCCATCAGATTTGGATAATTCTTCGCTAATGTTTCTAAATTATCTTTTAGTTCATCATATTTATAGTAATGATCATACTGAAAAGTAGTTTTCATAATACCTCCTAGAGTATTTGTGCTAAGAATTCTTTCGTTCTTTCTTGTTTTGGGTTATCAAAAATCTCTTCTGGTGTACCAGATTCAACTACCACACCACCATCAATAAATAATACTCGATCACTAATCTTTTTCGCGAAGCCCATTTCATGTGTCACAATAACACACGTCATCATTTCTTCTGCTAATTGTTGGATGACTTCCAAAACACCTTTTACCATCTCAGGATCCAGTGCGGATGTTGGCTCATCAAACAACATGACATCTGGCTCCATCGCTAGCGCTCTAACAATTGCTAGTCTTTGTTTTTGACCACCAGATAATTTTCTTGGATATTCATTTGCCTTATCTTCTAGACCAACCTTTTTTAATAATTCCATTGCTTTATATTCTGCTTCTTGCTTGCTTAATTTCTTTTCAAGCATTGGCGCTAAAGTAATGTTATTTAAAACTGTCAGATGAGGAAAGACATTAAATTGTTGGAATACCATACCTATCTTTTGTCTATGCAAATCTAAGTTTCCATTTTCGGTTAATTCTTCCCCTTCAAAATATACATGGCCACTTGTAGGTTTTTCTAATAAGTTTAAACATCTCAAGAATGTTGATTTACCACCACCGGATGGGCCAATGATGCTAACAACTTCGCCTTGATGGATTACTTCACTAATTCCTTTTAATACTTCTAATTCACCAAAGTTCTTTTTCAAATCCTTTGTTTCAATCAAGATATAATTATTAGTCACTGACACTCAACCTCTTTTCCATTAGTTTTACACCCCAAGACAATACCATTGTGACAAGTAAGTAAATACCTGCAATGATAAACAATGGTTGCCACACAAGATATTTATTTGCTAATAAGGTTCTTGTGTACATCAATTCATATAACATGAATGTTCCAGCAAGCGATGTTTCTTTAATCATTGCGATATATTCATTCGCTAAGCTTGGAAGAATATTTTTAATTGCTTGTGGCAAAATGATTTTAATCATTGTATTCTTTGCGGTCATTCCTAAACTCCTAGCTGCCTCATTTTGCCCAGAATCAACAGAATTGATTCCTCCTCTAATAATCTCTGATACATAAGCACTGGAGTTTAATACTAATGCAAATAAGACGAAGTAGACTGTATCTATCTTATTTAGAATTGGGAATGCCATTGGTATGAAATAATAGGCAATATACATTTGTACAAGTAATGGTGTTCCTCTTAATACGTTGACATATATACCTGCAATACTAGAAACGATTTTATTTTTCGATAAATGCACTAATGCAACAAGAGCTCCAAGGATGGATCCTAAAGCCACCGCTATTAATGCATATTTCAGTGTGCCTAATAGACCCTTTAGAAATATTGGCCAATAAGCAATGAATACTTCTATAATTCCTTGGCCCATGATTATTCAATCCCCGCTTCCTCTTTTGCTTGGGCGTACCATGCAGAATAGTATTGATTGTCTTTTACAGTTTGAATAATTTGATTTACTACTTCTAATAAAGAATCTTCACCCTTTTTGATTGCGCCAATATTACCTTGCACATCTTCATAAAGTGTCAAATCAAAATCTACACCAGTTAATGCAAATTCACCTTGTGATTGTGTTACATAGTTTTCTGCTGTAGAGCCATCTAATGCGACAGCATCACATTTACCAGATGCTAAACCTAGAATAGCTTGATCTAATGTAGCTACTGGTTCATATATCGTAGAATCATCTAGCACAACAATTTGATCTTGTACATACATTTCTTGAAGAGATGTGACTTGCGCCATAATTTTTAATCCTTTAAAGTCAGCTAAAGTTTTGAATTTTCCTTCATTAGCCTTTGTGGTAATTAATGTATGATTTACTTCATCATCTTCATCACCAATATAACCAATTGTTAGATTATAACTTTCTGCTCTATCTTTTTTCCAACCATAACCAGAAAATGCAATGTCCACTTTGCCAGTATCCACTGCTGCTAAAGTGCCTGAGAAATCCATTGTTTCGATTTGTAAATCTACACCTAAACAATCTGCAACATATTTAGCCAACATCATTTCTGAGCCATGAATTACACCTTCTTCATCTACAAATTCTGCTGGTGGATAATCAGGAGAAGTCGCAACTTTTAAAACTCCTGCATCCAATATGTTTTTTAGTAGACCATCGGCATTGGATAAATCCAATTCTGGTTTTACTAAATCTGTTGTGTCTAATAAATATGCGTAAGTAGATTCTGTGCCTGTTTTAACATTTGTACTTTGTTCACTACTTCCACATGCAATTAAAGATAGTGATAATGCAATACTTCCTAATACTTTAAATAATTTTTTCATTTTTCTTTCTCCTTCTTTTCCATCATTTAAATTTTTACTGCTTTTATTGTTGAAGCATCTTCGTCGGACCATCTTGCACTACCTCCTTTCTAACAAAAAAGCCGTCTCTATCCAGAGACGACTATTCATCGCGGTACCACACTGGTTGCCTATGTAAAACATAAACCTCTCATCTTATAACGCTAAGCTTGCGGGTTTTCCTACTAAGTTCAGAAGACCTTCTACCAAGATGCGCTTCATTGTGAACGTTGCCGCTAGACTTCCACTCTGTTCTAGCTCGCTAATGGATCTTTCACAACTACTCTTCTGGTCATTGAATTTAGTAGAATATTATTGTAAATATTTTCATATGTCAAGAAAATTTTCATAATATTTTATGAAAATATTTTCATAACTTTTCTTCATTATCGATAGTTCTTAAAACTCTTGCTGGATTTCCCGCCACAACACAGTTATCTGGCACATCTTTTGTGACAACACTACCTGCTCCAATTACACAACCACTACCAATCGTAATGCCAGGTAAAACAATGCACTTTGCGCCAAACCAACAGTTATCCCCTATTGTAATAGGTAATGCTTTTTCTAATCCTTGATTTCTTTCTTTATATGTAAGTGGATGTACTGCTGTATAGAATCCACAATCAGGACCAATAAATATATGTGATCCTAATGTAATCTTTGCACAATCCATAAAGAAGCAATTCTTCCCAATATGAACATGATTGCCAATTTCCATATTTCCATAATCAACATAAAATGGCGTCAACAAATGTAATTCATCTGGTAACTCTTCCATATGTAAAATCTTTTTTATAATTTCTCTTTGTCCTTCAACATCAGATGGCCTACTATGATTTAATTCAAAACACAAATCATCAGCCTCTCTTCTAATTTCCAATAAATCTGCATCATAGTTTGCGTCATACCACAAGCCTTGCAACATTTTTTCTTTTTCACTCATACTACTACCTCTAACATTAGACTATCATAATTTCCCTTATTAATCGTAAAGTAGTGATACAATATTATGGCAATCCAGTA
>CACXEN010000077.1 GCA_902766675.1 uncultured Erysipelotrichaceae bacterium | reverse complement strand
TTAAATACAATCGTCCTTCTTTTTGCATGGCATATCTGTGTTGAGCAGAAACTAATGTCAAAATAGAATTATCTTCTAATTCTTTTTCTTCTTTAAAACATTCGTTATAGTATTTACATTTTTGTCTTCCAGTACATTTTTGACCCCGAATTGCAGGAGCTATACTTTCCGTAGTAGCTCGTTGCATTTCATTTAAGATATGTGATAAATCATAATAGTTTTTTTCAATCGCTTCTTGAATTGTTATGGTTGGATTATTATTGGAATTATAGAAATGATCAGAAATTGTAAATAATTGTTTTGGATCTACATCCCCTTTTCTTTCATATTCCTGATTAAGATGAATAATATGTACATCTTTGATTGGAATTTGATTCTTTTCTAAAACCCAAATTGTTGCACAATAGTATTGCATATCTAATGCATGAGGAAATAATCCTACATAAATGAAATAGATTTCATATCCATCCTTTAATTTATGTAAAATTGGAACTTTGATTCTAAGATTGTTATATTCAAAGCGTGCTTTTACAAACCACTCGTATTGATCTAATGCCTCTAACACTCTTGTTGGTGCATCACCTTTGATACCAGAATAGTATTCTAAAACACCTAGCTTTTGCATTGCTAGAGTTGTTACTTCTTCATCTACACGAATAAATGGCTGATAAGGTGTCTTTTCAGCATTTAATTCCATTTGAAACAAGCGATGACAACGCATGTATTTTTTTATATCTGAAATACGAAAAATCATGCATTCTCCTCAACCACATCCGCAATCAATGTTTGATTGGATACTTTTTTATATTTCACCTTCACAAAGGTACCTAAATCAATTGTTTGTAAGCTAGAAAAACGGACACTACCATCTACATCATCTGGCGCAAACATTGCACTTCTTGCAATATACATTCCAGTAAGTGCATCAATTCCTTCCACTAAAACAATATCTTCTTTGCCAATCCATTTACTATATCTTTTAGATTCTATACTAGCTTGTAATGCAAGAATTTCTTGTAGTCTTTGATTCTTGATATCTTCAGGTACATCATCTTCCATAGAATATGCTGGTGTATCTTCTTCTTTTGAATATGTAAAAGCACCCAAATGATCCCATTCAACTTCTTTGATCATACGTAATGTTTCTTGATGGTCTTCTTCTGTTTCACTTGGGAATCCAGTAATTAAAGTTGTACGTAAAAATGCATCTGGTAAAGCTTCACGAATCTTTTGTACTCTTTCCACAATCAATGCATGACTTCCTCTACGATTCATCTTTTTTAGAATTCGATCTGATCCATGTTGTACTGGAATATCAAAATACGGAAGTATATGCTTACCATTTTTCATCGTTTCAATTAGATCGTCTGGTATTTCATCTGGATATAAATATAAAATTCGAATCCAATTAATTCCCTCTAATACATCTAGCTTTTTTAACAGTGAAGATAAATGCAATGTATGATCCATATCATATCCATATCTAGATGCATCTTGTGCAACTAAATTGATTTCTTTTACACCTTGTTGAATGAGCTCTTTGGCTTCTTCAATAATTTCTTCTTCACTTCTGGACTTTAAAGGTCCACGAATATTTGGAATCGCACAATAACTACATTTATTATCACAACCATCCGCTATTCTTAAATATGCCATCCACTCTTTTCCAGATAGTTTTCGTGGTGTCTTACCATATGTATTTGTGATTTTTACACCTAAAACATCTGAAAGAATAAGTCCCAGATTATCATATTCATCAATCGCAATAAAAAGATCTACTTCTGGAAGTGTCTCAATCAAATCTTTTTTATAACGTTGTGACAAGCACCCCATTACAATCAATTTCTTTAGATTCTTTTCTTTTAAATCCGCAATTCTTAAAATTGTATCAATAGATTCTTTTTTTGCACTTTCAATAAAACCACATGTATTAATAATGATTGCATCTGCATCATCATACGATGTGACTAGTTCTATATCATTTTCTGCAAGCAATCCCAATAGATTTTCTGTATCCACAAGATTCTTTGCACATCCTAGTGAAATAATTCCAACTTTCATACTCAACAAACAGTATCATATCACACCTTTAAAAAAATAGAATGCATTGATATGCATTCTACTTCGCTAATGTTCCAAATGGATCCCATGGTTCTAATACTTTTGGTTTTTGTTTTAGAGCATTTTGAGCCTTTTTAGATAAATATTTTTTATTGACTGCTACAACATAAACATATTTATCAAACCAAGTATCACTTGCGATGAAATATCCATCATTGGCAATTTTATCACCCCATGAGTTTTCAATCTTCCATCTTGTTGGTTTATCATCAACTAGATTTACTCCTGTTAGAACCATCGCATGATTCATCATACTATGTCTTGTTTCTAACATTTCTTCTTTACTCATCGCAAGTTGAATATCGAATGTGTTTTCATAATCATATTGTTGATCGTCCCATAAACCCAATTTACGATCGCCTTCTTTTGCGCAATCGCATCCAAACCATACAATTTCATTGTCTTTCATTTGTGCTAAAACTGCAGCCTTTAATTCTTCCATTGGAAGATTTAATAAGCAGATTTCTTCCCCATCTACTACATTTCCTAGATGTTTTACAGAATATGTCTTATAGAAAGGTTTATCTTTTGTTGGACCATGAATCACACTAATGTAATCATCTAAATCAATATCTAAATATTCTTTAGCGAATTTTAGTGGTGTTAAATTATGAATTGCATGTGATTTATCATCTTTGTCATAGTATTCAAAAGTAAATGTTTCTGGTGGTAATCCAAAACAAGCTGCGATTACTCCATAACATTCTTTTAGACATTCTTTTCTTAATTTCTCTACATCATTGCGTTTTGCTTTATGAATGTCATACGCAAACTTTCTTAAACGTCTATTCAAAATCTCATTCATTTCATGTGTATGAGAAGATTGATATGTTTCTGGCATTGCAGTTTTTGGACATAGACCATATTTTTTTACTAGACTTACTAGCATATTCCATTGACCGCCATCCCCAACAGCTGTTTCTAATAAGAAACGGTTCTCTTGAGACGATAATGGAGCTTTGATTTCATTGATGACACATTCCATAAACCAATTCACTTTTTCTAATTTGTCATAGAATGCAATGTAGTTTTGTGATAATTCAAAATCTTTGATGTTACACTTTTTCGCAATCATTTCTCTAAATACATTCATCGCAGAAAAGATCCAACATCTACCAGAAGACATTTGGTTTGTGACTTTCATTGTTTTGATATCAATAGAGAAAATATTTGGATTATCTACCTCAGCTTGAAATACACGTGAAATAGTACTTACATCATTTTTAGTAAGTGCATTTGACACAATTCTTGCCTTTTCATTATTCACGAAATTCTTACGTAATTTTTTAATATCTTGTAGACGAATACTACTCATAATAATACCTCCCTTACAGAGGATACTCTACACGAAAGTATTATTTCTAACAAGTATTATACATGCATATCTTTAAAGCGATATGCTATACCAAAGACAATAAAAGAAAGCCCAAATAGGCCCCAATAAGTCATCAAATTCTTTTCATCACTTGTATTTGGAATCTTTGGTTTTTTATTTACTTGAATCGTCTGGGAAGCCGCATGAATATCTTTATGTTCTGCTACTTTTTTCTTTTCATTTCCATCTTTTTGATAGAGCTCTTCAAATATGACAACTTCCTTACTTTCAAATTGTCTTGCGTCAAAAAGAAATGATACATCTACGCTACCATCACTTGTTGTAGGAGTAAAAGTTGTCGTTGCACGAATTGGTTCTCCATTTTCAATCACTTCTTTCTGCGTTTCTTTATCAATTAATACGCCAACCATTTCATATTCTTGTGTGGTATCTAAATTTGTATATCTCACTTCATCAATTACATTGATATTTTTCTCTTGATCAATTATTTTATCGCCATCTTTTGCGTCATATGCACTTGTTTGAATTGTGATTTCTTTTTCTTTTACATATACAGTTTGATCTATATCATTTTTATCTGCATGTGATACAAATTCTTCGTCATCTAGATATGCACTTTCAAATACAACCAATGTATGACCACCCAACTTTCTTGCATCAAATTCAAAAGTAACATCTACACTTCCTGTTTCTGATATTGGAGTAAATGTTATTTCTTGTTGGATTGGTAAGAAAGTATCTGTTGTTTTATCGAAGAGTTGTCCTTTGATTGTGACTTCTTTATTTATTGGGAAATCTTCATAATAAACTGTATCAACAATTGTTATTTTCTCTAATGGCTCGATTAGATTATTTGCATTATCCGTATTTACTTTTGTTTTTAGATTTGGATTCTTTTTCGTTTCTAAATTTTCAATATTATTTAAGTTAATTACTAAATTATTTCTTATTATTTTGAACTCTGATCGATGCATCTCATATCCAGCATTTTCTTTAGAGGCAATCTCTTCCAAAATATATGTATCATATGGTAATGCGCCTAATGCATCATTTACTTTAGTGTCTTCTCCAAACCATAAACCACTATCTACTTCCCCTGTATTTGTTTTATAAGAATGTTGGTTATAGTCATTGCTAGAGGAATAATATCCATTTTCATCTGTTTGAACGATATGACTTTCCCCTGTTGTTTTAGAAGTAATCTTAAATTTTACATTTGCTAATGCATTTTGATTTCCACTTGCGATTTTTCGAAAAGAAAAATCTCCACGAATAATTTGATTTTGTGGCGCATTTTCTACAGAAGATAAATCAATGATTTCTCCATCTTTTTGAATTGTGAATTCTTTTGATAAATTCATACCAGATTTTAAATATCCATTTGGGGCTGCTACTTCTTCTATGCGATATTTCCCTTGCATTAAAGAATCATCATTTAACTTAGCTATCCCTTTTTCATCTGTATGTATCGTTGTAACAATTTGATTGGGTTGAATTTCTTTGTATATATCATTTTCTTTAAATAATATTTTTTCTTTTGAAATATTTGTGATTTGGTATTGTGCATCTTGTAATGTAGCACCACCTAGAGCGATATCCTTTTTGGTCTCATAATCTCTTTTTTGTACAACTAAACCACCAAAGGCAATTGTATTAAGAGAAATGGATCCACCTTTCGCACCAGAAACATTTCCTCTAACAATGAGTTTTTGGTAATCATCTGAAACTAAAATAATTGGATTATAACCCAAATCTTCTATTGCAAGATCAGAAGAAAAAGTAATCTTCTTTAATCCAATATCATCTTTTGATGGTGTAATCGTAAGTGTATTATCTTTCTTTGTGACATTTCCTTTGAATGTATGTTCAGGAAGTTTTCTATATTGTAAAACACCATTTCGATCGGTGATTGTATATGTCTTTCCTACTTTCGCTAAATCATATGACGCATTTTCACCACTTACCCCTACTTCTTTGCCATTTTCATCTTGTATGACGAAATCCATCATTCCAACACTTGCGAGATATGCATCGACATCTTTTTCTATTTCTTTTTCCAAAGCTGCGATTTCTTTTGTAATATTTTTTAAATCATTTGGTGGCTCATTACCTACTGCTGGACTTGATGTAACATATAAAGATTGTGATTTCGCATTTTCATCTACCAATTTCCAAATTAAATTTTGTGTTGCTAAATAATATTTCGAATGTGTTCTTCCTTTATATTGATATCCAAAATGCGCAATAGCTGCGATTTTTGCCTTAACCTCTTCTGAATAGCCATTATATTTTGATAATGTACTAGTCGCATATACATCTTCTCCAAACTTTGCTGGATATTCTGGTTCAATACAATATGCAGGTTTTCCTTGCGATAAAATATATGATCCTATCGCACTCCAGCCACCTGGTAAATATTCATTTGTAATCCAAAAGATATTATTTTCTTCATCAATAAATATATCTACTGCATCCGCTTGAATATCTATTGTATTCATTTGTAGTAGTGATATACTTGCCAACAAAAAAGCTAGTGAAATACTAGCCAACTTCTTTATTAGTCTTCTCATTTTCCCACTCCTTCCATAACTAATATGTGTGTTTCACTCACCTCCTATAACCAAAAAAAGTAACTCCCCACGAGTTACTTACACACACTATCATTATAGATGCTTTATAAGTGAATGCTATAGAAACTAAGCGCCACTCTCGCCACGATTGCCACAATATTTTTCATATTCTTTATTTGCTTGATATAAACGTAAGGAAATGGTGCGTGGCGCAAATTGATATATCTTAGCAAGATATGGAATTGTCTTTCTTTCTATATATGCACACCATACAATATCTTGATATGCTTTTGATAATTGATGAAATAAGAATTCCTCCATCCAACAGATTTGATTTAGAATATGATTCTTTTGATGAATCAAGTTCTCTTTTCTTTCAAAGAATCTCTCATAATTACTTTTAAAATTTTTATTTTTGCTTACTGCATCATAATTCTTTGCGCGAATACCATATAGTTTCCATTCAACCTCTTGAATCTCTAAATTGATATCCTTTAA
>CACXEN010000076.1 GCA_902766675.1 uncultured Erysipelotrichaceae bacterium | reverse complement strand
GAAACATCATTCATTCGAATCATGCCATCAAATAGGTCATAATATCCCTTCGTTGTAAAATCAAAGCCACAATTTGGATCTTCAAAATATTGTTTTACGTTCTCTTCGTTATAACTTAGCCAATCAATTGGTGTCTTTGCGTCTTTAATACTTCTTGCAAAACCACCAACTGCTAATGCTGTAAGCTTTTTCTCATATGCTAGCTCACCTTTTCTCTTTGCATAAAATGATGCAATTGCTTTTCCTAATTTGGCTGCTGGTGTATAACTTGGTGCACCAGATAAAATCATGCCATCAATATATGTATCATTCTTTTGTAAAAATGTTCTAGCAATCATTGTGCCCATTGAATGGCCTAAAAAAACAAGTGGTTTTTGTGGGAAAGTTAAACGACAGAATTGAGCAATCTCTTTGGCACTACTTACAAGTGTGCCCCATCCATCTTCTTTTCCAAAATAACCTTTCGCTTCTGTACAAGTCGTTTCACCATGTCCTGGCAAATCATATGTGACTACTGCAATATTTCTAGCTTTTAAATATTCAGCTAGCTCAGCATATCGATTTTTATGCTCTTGCATGCCATGTACTACGAAAACAACTGCTTTTACATCGCCTTCCGGTTTATACACGGAATAGGATAAATTCATATTCATGATTTGAATCCCCCTGTCTTTTTTCTATTTCTATTGTATCATGAACATATGAAAACTTGCGGAATCGTTGCGGAATATAATCCATTTCACAATGGACATATTTACCAAATACAAGAAACAAAAAAACAAAAAGATATCGATGTTTTTATTGCGGTAATGTCTGGTAATTTTGTACAACGTGGAGAACCAGCATTATTAAGCAAAAGAAGACGTGCACAAATCGCAGTAGAAAATGGCATTGATATAGTTATTGAACTTCCATATATTTATGCTACCCAATCTGCTAATCAATTTGCACAAGGCGCAATATCATTATTAAAGCTTGCCAGTGTTGATTATATTAGCTTTGGTAGTGAATGTGGAAATTTAGAAAATTTAAAAGAGATTGCGGATACACCAATTAATCCAGATCATTTACATGTATCATTAGCAAAAGGTATGTCATTTCCAAAAGCATATAGTTTACTAACAAGTGATATGCTACCAAATGATATATTAGCTGTTTCCTATTTAAAAGAAATCAAAGATACCAATATTGAACCTATTCTTATCCAACGTACATCAAATTATTTAGATGATTCCTTTTCTGAAAATGCAAGTGCTCTTGCAATACGTAGTGCCCTAAAAGATAAGAAAGATGTTTCTAGTGCTACCCCTGCACAACTTGATATTGATGCAGAATATGCATATTTCGAAATGTATTATCCATATCTTCGTACATTATTATTAACCACCCCAAAGGCACGCCTACAAGAAATGTTTTTGGTTAGCGAAGGATTAGAAACACATTTAATCAATAATGCAAAGGAATATGATAATGCATTAGATTTTTTAAATGGTTGTACGAATTATCGTTATACAACAAGTCGTATTCGAAGAACTTGCTTGCATATCATGACGCAAACCACAAAAAAAGAAGTCGAAAGACTTCCAAAACTTGAGACGATTCGTGTTCTTGCATTCAATGATACTGGTAAAAAATGGTTACACAATCAAAGAGACAAAATCCAAATCGCAAGCACATTTTCTAGCATTCCATCTCCATGGCGTGCTTTAGAATATCGAAGCACTTTACTATATGCATCCATTTTCTCAAAAGATATACGGAATGACATATTACAAGAAGAATTAAAAGGAGCGCAATATATAAAAAAGTAGCGGATACTTAATCCGTTACTTTTACGTTTGTATAAACTTTGTTTACATCTTCTACTTCATTTAACATATCTAGAAGACGTTGGTATTGTTCTTGATCTTCTGGATCTGTTAATTCTACATATTCATTTGGCAACATTGTTGTTTCACACATATCATATTCAACTTCACCAAGTAGACTTTCAATTGCGTCTTGTGCTTTACCGAAATCTTGGAATGATGTTTGTACTGTCATTTTTCCATCTTCTACAGAAATATCTTGTACATCCACTTCTTTTTCCATCATTGCATCAAGCATAGCCTCTTCATCTTCATAAGGGAATACGAATAAGCCAACATTTTCATAGTTGAATGAAACTGCGCCTGCATTTGCTAATTTTGCATTTCTTGTTTTATTGAATGCAGTCTTTACATTTGTGAAAGAACGATTTGTATTATCTGTTAAACAATCAACGATAATTGTACTGTTACCAGGTCCAAATCCTTCATATCTTGCTTCATCATAGTTTTCATCTGTTCCACCTTTTGCTTTATCAATTGCTCTTTTGATTACATCAGCTGGAACTTGATTTGATTTTGCTTCAGCAATTTTTCTTTTCAATGCTAAGTTCATATCTGGATCAGGAACACCGTTTTTGGCTGCGATATATAATTCCTTCCCAAATCTTGAATATAATTTTGATTTCATCGCTGCTGTTTTAGCCATAGAGGCAGCGCGAACTTCATGAGCTCTTCCCATAGTGGTACTCCTTTTCTATTTTTAACGTTAGTATTATACAACAACACCCTTTTCTTGTGAATATTAGAGCCTTCATGCGTACATATGATAAAATACAAACATATAAATATGTCTACTTATGTGATGAGTGATTTACATGGCTGTAAAAATGAATTTGATCAGATGTTAAAGCTGATTGATTTTTCTACGTATGATGAATTATGGATTGTTGGGGACGTATGCGATCGTGGCAGTGCCTCCATTCCCCTTTTATTAGAAATCATGCAGAATGATAATATGCATTTGGTATTTGGAAATCATGATTTGTGGTTAGATAAATATGCACAAACAATGATTAATTTAAAAGAAGACAATATGCATTTTGATATGCCTGATGATTTTATGACTTGGACGCATTTTAATGGCGGCCTAACAACTATGGATCAATTCATGGATCTAGATAGCCCAACTTGCTATGACATAAAATTGTATTTAGAAAATAAAGTATTCTAT
>CACXEN010000075.1 GCA_902766675.1 uncultured Erysipelotrichaceae bacterium | reverse complement strand
TCCAACAATAAAGGCGGTGGATACATTTTATGACATTTAAAGAATATATTAATTGGCAGCCAAAAGGAATACAAATAAATGTATATTATGATTCTAATAAAAAAGACAATATTCACACGGAAGAAGATATAAAAAAATATTATGCAGCAATTAGAAAGGAGTTATTAGATGGTAAATATATTATTCAAGACAACAAGCAAATGTAATGCGAATTGTTTTTATTGTTTTGATAAGATAAACCAAGATACTCCAGTGCATCATTTTGTAATGCCAATTGAAGATTTTAAAACTATGTTTGATTACATTTGTGACAACTGAGGTAGTGATATACAGTGATGCTGGCATGGAGGCGAACCTCTTTTGGCTGGAAGAGAATGATTCTCTGAAGCATTGTTCTTTATGCATAAAAAATCTCGTTTTGATGGAGGAGATATCCATTTTTTCATGCAGACTAATGGAACTTTGTTTAATGAAAAATGGCAAGAGCTTTTTGATAAATATAATATTGATTATTCTGTTAGTAATGATGGGCTATTAAATGATAAAACTAGACGTTATCCAGAAGTTCATACTTCTGAATATATGTGTTCACCCGCTCAATTAGGTGTTATTTCTCCAATCACAATCGATCATTTAATTGAAAATTATGAACACATGAAAAAAGAAAAATACATCGAATCTTATACAGAAAACTGGGGGTTTCCGGCTCCAGGACAAACGGTACAAGAGGTATGGGGTTCTGAGGAAGATATTGACAATGCGATTGATAAGTATTTTGAATACATTAAATACTATATATATGATCAAGATCATCCACTTATTAATAGAGATGTATTAGATTTTATTTCAGGCGGTTTAGGATTTCAGCCTTCCACTTGTATTTTTACAAATTGCTTTGCTTCTGATATGATTTGTATTAATACAGAAGGTAATGTATTCAAATGCGATGAAATTGATAATCCAGATTTCTATTTAGGACATTATACAGATTTTAAAACTTATGATGATATATTTAAATCTCCGATTTTATCAGACCATTTAGCCAAAAAGGAAAAATGGAAAGAAACTTATTGTAAGGATTGCGATTGCTTAGGCCATTGTAGTCAAGGCTGTTGGGCTAGAGCATCTAGAGAATCTAATGGTGAACATCCTTATAGTTTAATGTGTCGTTTAAGTAAGAGAATGCTTCCTAAGATCTACGAAGAATTAGGAGATTTAACGCCAGCTCAATTTGCAAAATTAAATCCATATGTACAAGAATTGTTATTAAAAAATTTATATATACCAGCGTCGATGAAAGAGGAGGCAATAAAGAAGAATGGCAATAATAATACTCATACCAACGCATCAATGTAATCTAGATTGCCCTTTCTGTTACGATAGAGTTAAAAAGACAAAGAGTTCTAAGCCAATGCCAGTGGATAAAGCTATTTTTGCTTTACAAAAAGCAATGGATACTTCTAGAAATCCACAAGAGGATTTTGAAATTATTTGACATGGCGGAGAACCAACATTGGTAGGTGCCGATTATATAGATCAAGTATGTAGCCATGATTATAAGCATAAAATTAAATGGCGCATGCAAACTAATATGAGCTTACTTACACCGCAGATTGCTGCTATTCTCAAGAAACATCATATTGAAATTGGTGGCTCTTGGGACGGATTGGCGCAAGAAAATCTACATTATCATCATACTGAATATATTAAAAATAGTACAGAAAATCTAGGGTACGCGCATTTACTCTTTGTCGTAACTCCTGAGAATTGTCATGACGTAATTCCTTCTTATCTTTATGCATTAGAACATCATTATGATATGCAATTTAATCCTGTATTTGGTGTGAATGCTACTGTAGACCAATACGAAGAAATGGCTTGACAACTGGTTGAATTATTTGATATGATTGCGCAAATGCCTTTAGTTGATATTCCTAGACCTTTTGATGATATTATAGTCGATATTTCCAATAAAGAAATTAGTTTCTGTGAAGATATTTTCTGCGTTGGCTATTGGATGTGTATTGAATCAGATGGTACTGTAGAAAATTGCGGCCATCCATGGCCTAAAGATTTACAGTTTGGTAATATTTTTGATGAAAATTTTAGAACTGATCAGATTCAAGAAACACCTGGTTATAAGAAATTAGCTAAGCATTTATCTGATCAATTTGATCGTTGTAAAGATTGCAAATGGTTAAGAGTTTGTAAAAATCGTTGTCCATATACCAATATGGATCCAGTAACGCATGAATTTAAATTTAATGAAGGAACATGTAAATTTCGTTCTATAATTGCAGAGAATGTCTATAAAATCATAAAAACTAGGGCTGCTGATCACACATTACGGAATGAAAAAATTATTGAAGCATTACATAGTACTGTAAAGAGGGAATTTATACAATGAAGAGATTACAAGTCCCCTACAATCTAGAACCTTATTGTTTAGATATGTATGCTGGATGGGTCGATTATATACAAGATATTTATTTTGCTGCTTCCCCAGAAATATTCCCTAGTGCTAGAGTATGGGATTATAAAGATAATTATCTTGATATGCAATTTCAAATTTTAGACTTTTGCAAGAAATATGACGTCAGAGGGGCAGTTTTATTAAATGGTGTAAATAATAAATTAACCGATGATAATTTAGATCGATTAAAGGGATATTTACAAATGCTATGCGCGCATGGGCTAAAGGTAGTAGTTATTTCTAACCCTATTCTTAGTTATTGGATTAGAAACAACTTTCCTAGTTTAAGTATTCGTTTAAGTATTTTAAGTTTAGAATATACTTTGCCTAAGATCATTAGTTTATATAGGATTGGATTAATAGATGAAATTTGTTTGCCTCCAGAATTAAATCGTGATGAAGACTCACTAAAAGAATTAAAAAAACAATGTCCTAAACTTCAATTATCTACTATTGTTAATTCTATTTGCCGCCAAAGCTGTCCTTTATATTTTTGGCATCAAGCTTTATATAATTCTGATAGGCAAATGTCCGATGATAAGAACATGAAGCAAATTTTAACAAGCGTAGATAATATTGGGCAAAATC
>CACXEN010000074.1 GCA_902766675.1 uncultured Erysipelotrichaceae bacterium | reverse complement strand
TCATTTTTAATACTATTTTTAAAAATGAATACGTGCATCATTTCACACTCAGTCCTAAAATAACTTATAATAGATGTGTTTATTGGAGAATACTATGAAAAATATATTAAAAGAAAAGATGTTAAATAACGAACCAGCCATTGGAACATTTATTTGGATGGGTGGTGCATCAACTGTTGAATCATTAGGCTATAGTGGTTTAGATTTCATCATCATTGATAACGAACATGGCCCTTTTGAAGTAGAATCCACACAAGAAATGATTCGTGTAGCTGATTTAAGTCAAGTAACACCTTGCGTTAGAATTACAGACATCTCAAGAACAAATATTTTAAAACAGCTAGATATTGGTGCAGAAGCGATTATTGTGCCAGATATAAAAACTGTTGATGAAGTAAAAGATTTAATTCGTTTTGCGAAATACTACCCTGTTGGTGAAAGAGGTGTAGCATTTGCTAGAAAAGCTGGATATGGATATGCAAAAGCTGCAACAGAAGGATTAGAAAACTATTTTGAAACAGTAAATAATGAAACATTACTCTTCCCACAATGTGAAACAAAGGAAAGTGCTGAATGCATAGAAGAAATCGTTGCATTGGATGGTGTAGATGGAATCTTCGTTGGTCCATATGATTTATCCACTAGTTTAGGTGTTCCTGGAGATTTTGAATCAGAAATCTTTAAAGAAACATTTGATAAAGTATGTAAAGCAATTAAAGATGCTGGTAAATGGCTCATGATATTTACATTCTCTAAAGAAGAAGCGAAACAATTCTTGAATACTGGCGCAAATGCGGTTGTCTATTCATCTGATGTAAATGTCTTGGTCAATGCATTCCAAAAGAATATATTCGATATCAAAAATGAAAAATAATGTATCTAATTAAGATACATTATTTTTTCATCATTTCTTTTCCTTCAACCCATGCTTGTCCAACTTTTTCACCTACACTGTAATAACCAGCCTGGAATTGATCAAACATAATGGCATTTAATTTTTTTACATCTACTTTATTTTTATCTGTTAATACTTCTTCATCTGCAATAACATTTACAATTTTACCTACAATACCATTCACATATTCTGTGTTCACTTTTTCTAATAGTTCACATTCTAATGTGACTGGATATTCTGTAATAATTGGTGCATTTACGCGACTACTTTTTTCAGCATGATATCCTGTGCTTTCAAATTTATCTCCTACATCATTACCACTTACAATACCAACATAATCTGCCATCACCATATTCTTTTCATCTGCTAGTGCAACCGTAAATGCTTTAGAAGTTAGAATGTTCTTTGTGGTTTTGTGATCTTCGTCTAAGAATAGAATGATTTTATCCATGTCACAAATTTGGCCCCATGCTGCATTCATTGCGTTTACTTTACCATCTTCATCATATGCCGCAACAATTAATACTGGCATTGGGAATACACCGGCAATTACACCTAAATCCTTTTTCATTTTGAATACCTTCTAGATTATTTAAATAATGTGATATGTGTAAATACTGTCGCAAGAGAATTCGCAACGGTACTCATCATCTTAATAAATATATCTAATGCAACACCGACTACATCTTTTCTTGTGTCTCCAACAGTGTCTCCTGTAACTGCTGCTTTATGTGCTGCACTACCCTTTTCCGATCCTACAACTGCTCCACTTTCAATATATTTTTTCGCATTATCGAAAGCACCACCAGAATTACCCATAAAGATAGCTCTAGGAATTGCAGTAATTGTAGCACCAACTAACATACCTCCAACGAAATTTACACCAAATAACAAGCCACCAGCTACTGGCACAAGCATCGCTAATATACTTGGTAATAACATTTTTCTAAGTGCAGTATTTGCGGCCATAGTGATCATTTTATTGTAGTCTGGTTTTACTGTTCCTTCTAGAACACCAGGTTTTGATAATTGTCTATCGCCTTCGTCTGCCATTAATTTAGCAGCATCAATCGTATTATCTGTTAATAATGCACTAAAGTATTCCACTAAGCCACCACCGATAATACCACCAGCAATGACTACATAAGACGCAATATTTAGAATTGGTTCTGCATTTGAAGCAGAATAGTTAGATACATATGCAACGATCAATGATACTGTCGCAAATGTTGCGGAACCAATCGCAAATCCTTTACCAATAGCTGCTGTTGTATTTCCTACTGCATCTAATTTATCTGTAATATTACGAACTTTACTATCTAAATGACAAGATTCCGCAATACCACCCGCATTATCCGCAATTGGTCCGAAAGCATCAATTGATACAGTCGTTCCAACAAATGACAACATACCTAATGCTGAAATAGCTATACCATATGTACCGCACAATCTACCGGATATAAATAGTGCAACACCAATGACAAGTATTGGATATAAGCAACTTCTTGAACCAATCGCATCCCCTTTTGTGACAACGAATGCTTCTCCTTCATGAGCGATTTTCGCTAATTCTTGGGTTGGTTTAAAATCTGTACTTGTGTAATATTCCGTAATTGAACCAATCGCAATACCACTTAGAATTCCAAGTACTGTTGATAACCAAGGTGAAATCCAACCTAGACGGAATGTATCATATAGATCTACTTTTGAGAATAATAAGAAGCTTAATACTAAACCAAATAATACAGTCATTCCTGCAGCGATCCATTCTGATAAATTCAACTCTTTACTTGGATTATCTGATAATTTTTTAAATGAGATAAATAATAAGCTTAAAAAGCAAGCTAATAAGCCAGATGCTGCTAGTAATACTGGATATAGAATTGTGGCATTGAATGTATCCAAATTCACAGTATCTCCAAGCATTACATATACAGAAATCGCAATCATAATAGATCCAGAAATTGTTGCAACGAAACTTTCTAATAAGTCTGAACAGTTTCCGGCAATATCATTTACATTATCACCAATAAAGTCCGCTATTGTATTTGGAACACGGGCATCATCTTCTGGTAAATCATGTCTAATTTTTCCTAGAATATCTGCTGAAATATCTGCAGCTTTTGTATAGTTACCACCGGCAACACGATTAAACATTGCAACGATAGAACATCCTAATGAATATGCAGTAATACGTGTGATATATGGATTACATTTAAGACTTGCAAGTAATCCTGTACTTTCAGCATTTGGATCAATTCCATTAAATAAAAGAAGTATTAATCCAATCCCAAATAAGCCTAGTGCTTGTACGGAAAGACCACTAATCGAACCACCAAGCAAAGCAACTTTGACTGTCTCCCCAATTGACAAAGTTTCTTTTGCG
>CACXEN010000073.1 GCA_902766675.1 uncultured Erysipelotrichaceae bacterium | reverse complement strand
TGATAGTCGTTTCTTATACTTTTTATTTGGTATTCTTGGGTTATTTATATTTCAAGCGAAAAGTATTTTAAATCTTTTATTAAAAAGTTCTTTGGAAATGGAAGTCGCTAATTTTCAATTAGCTTGTATATGGATTGGCTTATTTGCGTTTCTGTTGTTTATTTGTAAACAATTGATTTTAATGAATAAAGAAAAAAGTGTAATTGTATATCTTATTATTGGATGCTTTGTGAAGGTGATTACTCTTTTCTATTTTGCAAAAATGTTTCCACATATATGTGTTTCATTATCTAATATCGTTAGTTTAATGATTATCATATTCCTGTCTTTTGCGAGGATATCAAATGAAATTGAATTTCCATATCTTCAATTCTCAAAAAAAATATTTAAGATTGTTTTGGCTACACTTTGTATGAATGGCATAATTGCACCATTGCGTACATTTGTATTACCACTTTGTGATACATTCTTATTACAAATAGTTTTTGTTTGTGTGACATCAATTTTAAGTATAATTGTGTATTATATGATTACGCATAGCTTACATGTGCAAAATGGAGTGCGATTAAGAAAATAATGAGAATTGATAAATATTTAAGTAAATCAGGATATGGAACTCGTAATGAAGTAAAAAAGATTATCAAAGCAAAACGTGTTTTTGTGAATGATTCTTTATGTGAAAAGATTGATATGCATATTGATGAAAATTCAGATGTAGTATATGTCGATGATATTTTAGTAGAATATGAAGAATTCCATTATTTTATGTTTCATAAACCTGCTGGATATGTTACAACAACTGATTTAACAACAGACTCTATTATGAATTTTATTGATGAACCATATCAAGATTTATTTGCATGTGGAAGGCTAGATAAAGATACAGAAGGGCTATTGTTAATCACAAATGATGGAAAACTTTCTCATGCTTTATTAGCACCTAGAAATCATATAGAGAAAGAATATATTGTAAGATGCGTGCATGAATTAAATGATGAGGATATTTATAAAATTGAAAATGGACTAATTGAAGAAGGTGGCAATACATTTATGCCTGCTAAAATATTTCAAAGTGATCCATTGGAATATCATATAATCATTTGTGAAGGTAAGTTCCATGAGATTAAAAGGATCTTTCTTGCATTAGATAATGAAGTTACATATTTAAAAAGAATTAGAATGAAAAACCTAATACTTGATGAAAATCTTGCATTAGGTGAATATAGAAAATTAACAAATGATGAGCTTGAAAACCTTAAAGAAGTGTTATCGTAACACTATCAGGTAGATTCCAATTTCCGCTATTTGCGTATTCTTCTAAGAATTGTATGACTTGTGATGTTATGGAATTTGGAGTAGATGAACCGCTTGTGACGGCAATGCGGTTTTTATTTTTGACCATCTCTTTTTTTAAAGATAATACTGTATCAATTAAGTAGGTATCTGGAATACCTTGATTCTTTGCGATTTCTAATAATTGTTTGGTGTTATTTGATTTCGTATCTCCAACAACAATTAAACAATCGATATCTTTTAAATTTAATACTGCTTCTTGACGGATTCTAGTCGCATTACATATTTCATCTTGGATGATGGCATTTGGGAATCTTATTTTTATCTTTTCAATGATTTTTTGAATATCAATGATGCTTAGTGTTGTTTGATTCGTTACTAAAACATTATGTAAATTAGGTAAAGCATCGATATCATTTTCATTTGTGACAAGATAAACATTATTTGCCATTTGGACTGTCGCTTCAGATTCAGGATGACCTTTTTTTCCGATATAAATGACATCTCCAATTTTGGCATGGTTTTTTACTATGTCATGTGTTTTCACAACATCTTTACAACTAGCATCAATGCAGATTAGTCCTTTTTGAAGTGCTTTTTCTTTTACAGTATCGCTAACGCCATGCGCAGTAAAAATAACAACACCTTCATGAATCTCATCTAATAGTTCTAAACGACTTTTCTTGGTGTCTTCGACATAGTCAATACCAATTTCTTTGCATGCATCTACAACATATTGGTTATGTACTAGCATGCCAAGTATTGTTATTTTTTTATTTGGATATTGTTGGGCAGTTTCTTTTGCGAGTTGAATTGCACGAACAACGCCTTGACAGTATCCTTTTGGGACAACAGATATAATTTCCATATATTCATTATAATCCTTCGTGTGCATGATAGCATGGAAATCGAAAGAATGTTAAAATAATACGGGTAAAAGAGGAGAAATTATGTATCAAGTTCAATTAAATCAACCTGTTCATATTCATTTCATTGGGATAGGTGGAATATCTATGAGCGGATTAGCTGAAATATTATTAGACCGTGGCTTTACAGTTACTGGATCAGATATGCATGAAAGTGCTTTGACAAAACATTTAGAGAAAAAAGGCGCTACTATCTTCTTTCCACAAGCAAAAGAAAATGTAGTGGATGGGATTGATGTAGTTGTATATACTGCTGCGATACATGAAGATAATCCGGAATATTTAGAAGTAAAACGACAAGGCTTACCAATGCTTACTAGAGCTGAATTATTGGGTGAGCTAATGCGTAATTATAAAGAAGCTATCAATATTGCAGGAACACATGGGAAAACTACAACAACCTCTATGGTTTCTGAAATATTATTAGAAGCTGGTGTTGATCCAACCATTACAATTGGTGGCGTGCTGGATGATATTGGTGGAAATGTACATGCAGGCAAACAAGATTATATTGTTGTAGAAGCATGTGAATATACAAATTCATTTTTATCATTTTATCCAACTGTATCAGTTTTATTAAATGTTGAAGCTGACCATTTAGATTTCTTTAAAGATTTAGATGATGTACGGCATTCGTTTAGAGAATTCGCAAGAAAGACAAGTAAAGATGGTGCTGTTGTGATTAATCAAGATATTGATCATTATGAATATTTTATTGAGGGATTATCCCAAAAGGTTATCACATTTGGAAATGATGGAACAGCAGATTATTATGCAAAGAATATTCGCTTTGATGAATTAGCTTGTGGTACATTTGATGTTTATGAAAAAGGTAATCTTTTAGGAGAAGTTACTTTATGTGTTCCAGGTAATCACAATATCAGCAATGCCTTAGCTGCAATAGCAACATGTCGATATTTTGATATTCCATTTAATGTAATTGCGGATGGTTTAAAAAGATATCGTGGAACAGAAAGAAGATTTGAATATAAAGGGGTTGTGAATGGTTTTACAATTATTGATGACTATGCGCATCATCCACAAGAAATAGACGCAAGTATTCAAACTGCTTTAGCATATCCACATAAAAAGTTATGGGTTGCTTTCCAATCTCATACATATACGCGTACAGCCGCATTGCTAGATGAATTTGCGGAGTCTTTATCAAAGGCTGATGTTGTAATCGTTGCGGATATATATGCGGCTAGAGAAGAGAATACAATTGGTATTAGTGGGCAAGATATTGTGGATAAAATAAAACAATATAATGAAAATGCGTTTTATATTCCTACATTTAAAGAGATTGAAGATTATGCGATAAAGAATGTTCAAGAAGGAGATTTATTCGTAACTATGGGAGCTGGTGATATTAATCTTGTTGGTGAACATTTAATTGAAGAATATGGGGAGAAACAATGAGTCAATTTAAAGATTTTAAAATATCAAATAAAGCATTTCAATTTATAGAATTGAATCATTTTAAAGAACCTACACCAATTCAAGAAAAGGTAATTCCATCCGCATTAAAGAAAAAAGATATTATTGGATTATCTGCGACAGGTTCTGGTAAAACACATGCTTATTTAATTCCTATCTTTGAAATGGTAGATGCACAAAAAGATGAATGCCAAGCTGTTATTACTGCACCAACTCGTGAACTTGCGCATCAAATTTATGATATGGCTAAACTATATGAAAAAGTAGATGATAGAATCTCTATTCGTTTATTTGTGGGTGGTAAAGATCGTGATAAAGATATTGTGCAATTAGAAAAGAAACAACCACATATTGCGATCGGTACACCAGGAAGAATCAAGGATTTATTCTTAACAGAAGGTAAACTCAGATTAGAAAAAGCAAATATTCTGGTCGTAGATGAAGCAGATATGACTTTAGAATTTGGTTTTTTAGATGACATTGATGCATTTGCGGGAAGAATGAATGATGACTTACAAATGTTAGCTTTTTCTGCGACAATGCCAGAACAACTCAAACCATTTATTAAAAAATATATGCATCATCCAATCACATATGAAATAGGTGATAAAGTTCGTTTCAATCCAGATATCGAACATGTATTAATACCTTGTTATCACCATTCATATGCAGATGTGATTGTGAAAATGTTGCCGGGATTTCAACCATATGTTTGCTTGATATTTGCAAATACAAGACAAGAAGCAAGTGAAATTGCGGAAGAATTAAGAAACCAAGGATTATCTATTACTGAAATTCATGGTGACTTAAGTAGTCGTCAAAGAAAACAGGCGATGAAGAATATTGAAAATGCGAAAGATACTTATGTAGTCGCAACGGATTTAGCTGCTAGAGGTATCGATATTGGTGAGATTTCTCATATTATTTCATGCGGATTTCCGAATGATTTAGAATATTATATTCACCGTGCTGGAAGAACTGGTAGAGCTGGTAGTGCAGGTACATGTTTTGCGTTATATCAAAAGAGTGATGATAGTGCAATTCGTACATTAAAGAAACGCGGTATTCGTTTTAAACATATGCGCTATCGTAAAGATGGTTGGCAAGAGTTAAAACCTTACGGTGCAAAGAAGACGAAAAAAGATGATGAAATGGATAAAAAAATATCCATGTTAATGACAAAGAAAAACCAAAAAGTAAAACCAGGTTATAAGAAGAAGAGAGCTGCGAAAATCGAAAAGTTACAAAGACAAAAACGCAGAGAAATGATTCGTGCAAAGATAAAAGAAGAAAAGAAAGCAATGTATAAAGAAAGAGCACGGAAAGATAGAGAAGGTGGTCTATGATAATAGGCTCTCATGTTGGTATGAAAGCACCTGAATATGTTTT